>JAFVUT010000300.1 GCA_017502545.1 Ruminiclostridium sp. | reverse complement strand
CGCTGACTATGCAGATCAGGCAACCGCACCTGTGGGCACCGGCCCCTTCCAGTTCGTCTCCCGCTCCGTGCAGGAGAGCCTGGTAGTGGAGAAGTTTGCCGACTACTGGGGCAATGCCGCTTACCTGGACAAGATCACCTTTAAGATCTTTGAGGACCCCAACGCCCTCATGTCCGCTCTGAGCGCAGGCTCCGTGGACATGGCCAACCACCTGACCATCGACCAGGTGGATGCCATCGGCGGCGATTTTGTCTGCCTGGAAGGCACCATGAACCTGGTCCAGGCTCTGTACCTGAACAACGCTGTGGAGCCCTTCAACAATGAGCTGGTCCGTCAGGCCATGAACCATGCTGTGAATGTGGATGAGATCCTGGAGCTGACCGCTGCCGGTTACGGCGCCAAGCTGGGCACCTCCATCTACCCCGCATTCGGCAAGTACTTCGATGAGAGCCTGGTGGGCTACTACGAGTACGACGTGGAGAAGGCAAAGTCTCTGCTGGCTGAGGCCGGTTATCCCGATGGCTTCACCATGGAGATCACCATCCCCTCCAACTACACCCCCCACATGAACGTGGGTCAGGTCATCGCCGAGCAGCTGGCCCAGGTGGGCATCCAGGCCAAGATCGTCCCCATCGAGTGGGAGACCTGGCTGACCGATGTCTATGCCGGCCGTAACTTTGAGGGTACCGTCATTGGCTTTACCGCCAACACCCTGTACGCCGGTGCCCTGCTCAACCGCTTCATCAGCGACAACGAGAGCAACATGATCAGCTACAACAACCCCGAGTATGATGCTCTCATGGCTCAGGCAGCCGCTTCCACCGACGACGAGGAGCAGACCGCGCTGTACAAGGAGGCCGCAGCCCTGCTGACCACCACCGCAGCCAACGTCTATGTTCAGGATATGGCTGACTTCATGCTGGTGAAGAGCGGCGTGGAAGGCTATGTGTTCTATCCCATGTATGTGATGGACCTGGCCCCTGTCCACTACGTCCAGTAAACCAATCAAACCTTTAAGCCCGTAAGATCACCTGAAAGAGAAAGGAGGGCGGGAAGATGAAATATGTCCTGCGCAAACTGACCACTCTCATTATTACATTGTTTATCGTTTCCCTTCTCGCCTTCCTGGCCTTTCAGGTGATCCCGGGCTCCCCGGCCACCACCATGCTGGGCACCAACGCCACCCCCGAGAAGATCGCCGCCCTGGAACACGAGCTGGGCTTTGACCAGCCCGTTCTGGTCCGGTACGGTCAGTGGGCGGCCGACTTCGTCCGGGGCGACTGGGGGACCTCCTACAGCTACAGCCTGCCCGTGCAGGACATGGTCATGGAGAAACTCCCCGCGACCCTGACCCTGGCCCTGCTGGCATTTGTGATCGTGGTGGCGGCCTCCTTCCCTCTGGGCATTGCCCTGGCCAAGCGGGAGGGCGGAAAGCTGGACCGTGCCATGACCGTCATCAATCAGGTCTGCATGTCCATCCCCCCGGTGTTCGTGGGCATCCTGCTGTGCTTTGTCTTCGGCATCACCCTGAAGGTCTTTGTGCCCGGCGGGTTCGTGACCTTCAGCGAGGACCCGGTGACCTTCCTTGTGTATATGTTGTTCCCGGCTCTGTCCGTGGCCCTGTCCCGTGTGGCCATGACCGTGAAGATGCTCCGCTCCTCCATCCTGGATGAGATGAACAAGGACTACATCCGCACCGCCTTCAGCCGGGGCCGTACCCGTGCCGATGCCATGAAGAAGCACGCCCTGCGCAATGCCATCATCCCGGTCATTGCCTTCCTGGCGGTCACTGCCGCCGAGCTGGTGGCGGGCACCATCGTGGTGGAGCAGGTCTTTGCCGTTCCCGGCATCGGCCGTCTGCTCCTGGCCTCTATCAGCGCCAGAGACTTCCCCGTGGCCCAGGCCATCGTGGTCATCCTGGCCGCCTGGGTGGTCATCGTGAACTTTATCGCTGATATTCTCTATCAGTACATGGATCCTCGTATCAGAATCCAATAAGCTTCGCAGAATTTCGCTGTCCGCAGACAGCGAAAGAAAGTTAAATCATATTTTTGCCGGCTTTGCCGGTGAAAATATTCTTCTCGGCCTGCCAAGGTGTGGGCCGAAGGCCCATGCGCTGCAGCAGGCCGCAAACCCCCACTTTTGGAATGCGCCAGAAGTCGCGGCAAGTTTGCGCAGACCTGACGAGCGCATTCCAAAAGTCTGTTATCGCGCAGAGGGGAGGGACGGAAGTTGAATATTTTCCGATTCAAGACAACGAAAGAACGCCCGGAGTCCTTGGAGCACAGAGACAGCCCCAACTACTACTGGACCATTGGCATGGCCATTTCCGCCCTCATGATGGTACTCATCCTGGTGGGGTACGTCTGGACCCCCTACAGCACCACGGAGATGTCCGGCAGCGACAAGTTCCTGTCGCCCTGCCTGCGGCATCCCCTGGGTACCGACAACTTCGGCCGTGACCTGCTCTCCAGAATCATGGAGGGCGCGGGAAGCACCTTCCTCATTGCCCTGTGCGTGATCCTCATCGGCGGCATCATCGGCACCATCATCGGCAGCCTTACCGGTTACTTCGGCGGCATGGCCGACGTGGTCCTCATGCGCATCTGCGATGCCATCACCGCCTTCCCCAGCATCCTGCTGGCCCTGGTCCTCATTGCCGTCATCGGCATGGGCAAGTACCAGATCATTCTCATCTTAGGCATCCTCTTCATCCCCTCCTTCGCCCGTGTGGTGCGAGGTGAGGTGGCCAAGCAGAGGACCCTGAACTACGTCCAGGCTGCCCGCCTCATGGGGGCCAGCCATATGCGTATCATTTTCCTGCATATTCTGCCCAACACCATCCAGGTGCTGCTGCCCATCCTCACCATCGGCTTCAACAACGCCGTCCTGGCCGAGGCCAGCATGAGCTACCTGGGCGTGGGCGTGCTGCCTCCGGACGCCTCTCTGGGCCGTATGCTGTCCGAATCTCAGACCTATCTGGCCAAAGCCCCCTGGTACGCCCTGTTCACCGGCCTTGCCATCGTGCTGATGATCCTGGGTCCCAGCCTCCTGATGGAAGGCTACCAGCAGAGAAAGCGCAAGGGCTGAGGGAAAGGAGGACCCTATGTTACACATTCAGGATCTGCGGATCCATTTCCGGGATGCCGCACCCGGCAAGGATGCGGTGAAGGGGATCTCTCTGGACATGGCAGAGGGTGAGATCCTGGGTCTGGTGGGCGAGTCCGGCTCTGGCAAGACGGTCACCGCCATGGCCCTGTCCAGCCTGCTGAGCAACGCCAAGACCGAGATGACCGGCAAGATCATCTTTGACGGCAAGGACATATTTAACACCAGCCGCGAGGAGCTCCGTGCCATGCGGGGCAGCGACATCTGCGTGGTCTTCCAGGAGCCCATGACCTCCATGGACCCGGTCATGCGGATCGGTCCCCAGATCGAGGAGTCCCTCCTCATCCACACCGACCTCTCCGCCCAGGAGCGGAAGGAAAAGGCCCTCCAGGCCATGGCAGACGCTGAACTGCCTGACCCGGAGCTGATCTACAACAAATACCCCCACGAGCTCTCCGGCGGCATGCTCCAGCGGTGCATGATCGCCGCGGCCATCATCTCCGAGCCCAAGCTCCTTATCTGCGACGAGCCCACCACCGCCCTGGATGTGACCATTCAGGAGGGCATCCTGGCCCTGCTGAAGAAGATCAACCGGGAAAAGGGCACGGGCATCCTGTTCATCTCCCACAACCTCCACGTGGTCCGCAAGCTGTGCAGCCGGGTGGCGGTCATGTGCCGGGGTGAACTCATCGAGGAAGGACCTGTGGACGAGGTTTTCCTGAACCCCCAGCAGGACTACACCAAGCGGCTCATCGCCGCCATCCCCACCAGACGGAAACGAGGGTGAGACCATGGAGCCTATCCTGGAAATCAAAAACCTGAACAGCTTCTACCGCCAGGGCGGCAGTGCCTTCTCCAAGGGCAAGACCGTCCAGGTGTTAAAGAACGTCAGCCTGACCATCGGTCAGGGTGAGGTCCTGGGCCTGGTGGGCGAGTCCGGCTCCGGTAAGTCCACCCTGGCCAAGTCCATCCTGGGTATGACCGAGTATGAGGGACTCATCGTCCACCACTCCCGCCGCCCTCAGATGGTCTTTCAGGACCCCTACTCCTCCCTGAACCCCGCCTTCACCATCCGGCGGATCGTGGAGGAGCCCCTGCGGATCTTTGGCAAGTACTCCCCCCAGGAGCGGAAGCAGCGGGTGGAGGAGATGCTGGACGCCGTGGGCCTGGGCCCCGAGTTCTATGACCGCAAGCCCCATCAGCTCTCGGGCGGTCAGCGCCAGCGTGTGTCCATCGCCGCAGCCATGATCTCCAAGCCCAAGCTGGTCATCTTGGACGAGGCGGTCTCCGCCCTGGACGTGACCATCCAGGACCAGATTTTGGACCTGCTCATGAAGCTCCGCCGGGAGTTTGGCCTGAGCTACCTCTTCATCTCCCACGACCTGAACGTGGTCTACCAGTGCTGTGACCGGGTCATCGTCATGCAGAAGGGCGAGATCGTGGAGGAGAACACCGTGGACGGCATCTTTGACAACCCCGTCCACCCCTACACCAAGCAGCTGCTGAAAGCAGCGGAATAAGAAAGAGAAGCCCCCTTGACTGCGGTCGAGGGGGTTTTTGGTCGTTGAAGGGTTTTCATCTGTAACGTTGTCGTAGGGGCGCATCACGATGCGCCCGGTGCCCATAGGGCTCGACACACGTTGTGCGGGCGATTCGTGAATCGCCCCTACGATGGAAGAGGATCATAAAATCCCAGACCCGCTTTTTCCATCTCTGCCCCTTGCACAGATGGGGACCGTATTGTAAAATAGTCCAGAAAAGAGTTTGCGGGGAGTAACCCGCATTTTATGGAAGAGGAGAGATACTATGAACCAAATCTGGAAGCGGCTGACCGCCTTGGGGCTGACGGCCTGTCTGTCTCTGTCCCTGGTGGTCCTGCCTGCCCAGGCCACCCAGGTGGAGGAACAGGAAGTGGAGGTCCTGGTGACCGAAACGGAAGAGGAGGCTGCCCCGGCCTATGTTCCTGCCCTCCGTCAGGATCATGTTCGATATATGCAGGGCTTTCCTGAAGGTACCTTCAAGCCCGAGAACCAGCTGACCCGTGCCCAGGCGGCTCAGCTGGTCTACCGCCTGCTGGTGAACCCTGACCGGGGCTATGGAGCCTGTTCCTATGTGGATGTTCCTGACTGGGAGTGGTACGCCCAGCCCGTCACCGCCCTGTGCAGACTGGGCCTTTTTGACGACGGCTGGTACTTTCGGCCCAATGACATCATCACCCGTGCCGAGTTTGTGGACCTGCTGGTTCGCCTGCGGCCCGATGCCTACGGCACGGCGGTCTTCCCGGATGTGCCTGGCTGGCACTGGGCGGCCGATGCCATCGGGGCTGCCGTCTCCCTGGGCTGGATCAACGGCTATCCCAACGGCACTTTCGGCCCGGAAAAGGGCCTGACCCGTGCCGAGGCCTGCACCGTGGTCAACCGCATGACGGAGCGTGCCGGCGACGTGGCCCTGGCCCGTCAGGTCATCGGTCTGGGGATCTACCGTGACGTGACCACCGACTACTGGGCCTGGCAGACCATCGCCGAGGCCTCGGTCTCCCATGAGGGCGTGGCCTATTACGGCCAGGAGTACTGGTTCGACCTGGACCTGACCGCTCTGACCTTCACCGCCGGCGTTCACACCGTGGACGGGGATCTGTACTATGTGGACCGTTTCGGTCAATTGGTGACCAATGCGGCGGTGGGTGCTTACGTGGCCGATGAGACCGGTGCCCTCACCCAGATCGCCCCCTCCTATCAGATGCCCGGTGTGGAATACTTCAGCCAGATCGACGACCTGTGGGCCTGGGTGGGCTGTGAGTCTGTGGCCACCTTCACTGGCCTCCGGACCCTGGGCTATGCCCAGGATGTGGAGCTGCGGGCCTTTGTCACCGACCAGCCCCGTTCCCCCACCAATGACCCGGAGAAGGGATTTGTGGGAGATCCCTTTGTGCCCGACAAGGAAAAGAAGACCCGCACCACCATCTACCCCGCCAAGCTGGCAGAGTACACCAACAGCTATTGCAATGGGGAGACCCCTGCTGCCGACTTCCGTGGGGCCACCATCCAGGAGCTTCGCCAGGAGCTGCTGGCCGGCAACTGCGTGGTGGGCTACATGACTCTGTGGTGGGAGAAGCCCTACTACCGGAGCTTCGATATCGAGGGGACCAACCAGTGGCTGGTGAGCAACAACCACGCCGTCCTGGTCTGCGGCTATGACCCGGAAAAGGGATACTTTATTTCCGATCCTTACAACTACTACAACCAGGGTCAGGTCCACCAGTATTGGGAACCCGCCGAAGTCTTTGAACCCATCTGGAATGAGCGAATGGTGGGCATGGTCATGCGCCGCTGAGAAAAATGCCTAAAGCCCCGACAACATCGTTGTCGGGGCTTGTCATTGTCTGCAGGGGATGTTACACTAAAAATAGAAACACACACGATAGGAGGAATCCCCATGAAGTATTACATTCTGAACGGCACCTTCCGTCCCGACCGTCCTGAGGGTCCCGCCTTCAAGGAAGCCCTGGATGCCCACCACGCCTACCTGAACCCCATGGTGGCCAGCGGCAAGATCCTGGTTTCCGGTCCCAAGCCCGGCGGCGGCGGTGTCATGCTCCTGAAGGCTGAGGACATGGCAGAGGTCCAGGCCCTCATCGACAACGATCCCTTCGTGGTCCGTGGGGTCCAGACCTATGAGGTCACCGAGTTCATGGCCTTCAATGTCCAGCCTGAAGTGAAGGACTGGTTCGGGAAATAAAATGAAGCTGGGCCAGAGGCCCAATGAAGCGGGCCTGCGGCCCATGAAGTGCGGCTGATAGCCCCATG
>JAFVUT010000299.1 GCA_017502545.1 Ruminiclostridium sp. | reverse complement strand
TCCTGCTCTCCGGGGCCTTCCCCGATGAACAGGATGTCCGCCTGCCGGTTGCCCACGCCAAAGACCATGTTGGTACGGGTCTCTCCCAGGGGGCAGTTCAGACAGTGTTGGCATTTCTGTTCCAGCTCTTCCCAGGTCATGTTCCATCCCTCCCGTGGGGTCATTTTTCTACATTATAACAGGAGAGAGGGGAAAAGGCAATCAGCTCTTGGGCTTAGACTTGCAGAGCATGGCCACCACGGCCCCAAAAAAGACCGCGGCCGTGATGCCTCCTGCCGCAGAAGTGATGCCCCCCATGAGGGCACCCAGGAGACTGTGTTCCGCAACACTCTTGGCCACTCCCTTGGCCAGGCAATAGCCAAAACCAGTCAGGGGGACGGTGGCTCCGGCCCCGCACAGATCCACCAGGGGCTGATAGACCCCGATGGCCTCCAGAACCACCCCGGTGATCACATAGAGGACCAGGATCCGGGCTGGGGTCAGCTTGGTCTTGTCGATGAGGAGCTGGCCGATGAGGCAGAGAATGCCTCCAAGAAGAAAGGCCAGCAGATAGGTTTTGGGGTCGCTCATGGGTTGCCTCCCTTCTGGGTGGTGATGGCTACGGCATGACAGATGCCGGGGATACTCTCCTTCTGCATGACGGCGGTGGGGGAGTGGAGGGCCCCGGTGCCGCAGAAGAGGATGTTTTTCCACTTGTTGTGTGTCATCCCTCGGAGAAGATACCCGGTGAGCACCACGGCGCTGCACCCGCATCCGGACCCGCCGGCATGGACATCCTGGGTCTTGGGGTCAAAGAGGAGGCAGCCGCAGTCCTCATAGACCTTGCTCATGTCCATCCCGTCCTGGCGGAAGAAGTCGGTGACGATCTCCTTGCCCAGACTGCCCAGGTCTCCGGTGACGATGAGGTCGTAGTATCCAGGGGTCCGGCCAGTGTCCTGAAAGTGGGCCTGGAGGGTGTGGTAGGCCGCCGGTGCCATGGCTGCCCCCATGTTGTTGGCATCGGTGATCCCCTTGTCCACCACCTTCCCGGTGGTCACGTGGGTGATCCGGGGGCCATACCCCTTCCGTCCCAGGACGACTGCCCCGGACCCGGTGGCCGTCCACTGGGCGGTGGGGGGCTTCTGCCCGCCGTATTCCAGGGGGTTCCGGTACTGCCGCTCTGCCGAGCAGAAGTGGGAGGAGGTCAGGGCGGCCACGTGGTCCCCAAAGCCCCCATCCAGGAGCATGGCGCCCAGGCTCAGCCCCTCGGCCATGGTGGAGCAGGCCCCATACAGACCGAAGAAGGGGATATCCTGGGACCGTACGGAGTAGGCCGTGGCCATGCACTGGTTCAGCAGGTCTCCGGCCAGGAGATAGTCCAGCTGGCCGGTCACCAGTCCCGCCTTTTCCAGGGCGATGGACAGGGCCTTTTTCTGCATGGCGGTCTCGGCCTTCTCCCAGCTTGGCTCCCCGAAGGTGTCATCCTGGCCGATGTGGTCAAAATACCTGGCCAGAGGCCCCCGGCCCTCTTTCTGTCCCCCGGCGCATCCAAAGCCCAGGATCACCGGCGGGGATCCAAAGCGGACGGTCTGTCCGCCCAGTTTCTTTCGGTCCAAAATACTCTCTCCCTTGCGTGGTTTTCTCCTAGTCTTTCCTGCCGCGGCCAGATTATTCCGGGAGAAAGTCTGGACTTTCCCGGGGTATCTATATATAATGGTAGGCACTAACCCAGAAAGGAAGGGTATTTTCTATGGCAAATGCATCCCTGATCTCCCAGAGAGTGCAGGAGATCCACCTGATCAATAAACTGGAGAAGAACGGCCAGGTCCAGCTGGACAGCTCCTTCTCCCTGAACGTCAGCTTTGTTCCCGACGGCAGCCGCTGCATCGGCAAGCTCCAGCAGACCCTGCGGGACAAGGAGTTCGCCGGGGGCAAGTTCACCATGACCATCGAGATGGTGGGCGTGTTCAGCTGCACCGAGGCCTACAAGGACGAGGTCAAGCGTCAGATCCACGGGGAGGTCTACGACCAGCTCTTCCCCTATATGCAGTCCCAGGTCACTGCCCTGGCAGCCGGTGCCGGTATGCCCGGCCTCATGCTGCGCAAGGCCGCCATCGACCCCAACAGCATTGCGGTGAACAAGGCCCCCAAGGGTCCCGGTCCTGACCGGAATCCCGACGGCGGTCCCAAGCTGACCCTGCTGTAAGATGATCCACCCCATCTACGCCGACCTCTGGCAGGCCAACGGCGCAAACCTGGACAAGCCCGCCCTCCGCTGTGAGGACAAGGTCTGGACCTTTGCCCACTTTTTTGACCAGATCCTCCGGGCAGAGGCCGGTCTTCGTGCCTTGGGGGTCCAGCCGGGGGAGTTCGTCACCCTCCTCTCCATGAACACCCCCGAGACCATCGCCGCCTTCTACGCCATCGACCGGATCGGCGCTGTGGCCAACTGGGTGGACATGAAGCTCAGCCCCAAGGAAGTGGAGGGCTATCTCACCCGTGCCGGCGGCAAAGTGGTCCTGGCTCTGGAGGTGTCTTTCGCCAAGGTCTATGAGAACCGGGGGGATTCCCCGGCCCGTCATTTCGTTGCTCTGCCCCTGTCCGGGTATGTATCCCCGGAGCTGGAAGAAAAGCTCCGCCTGGGCAGCTGGGAGAAGAGCAGGGGAGAGGGCTGTCTCTCCTGGACGGAACTCCTCCGGGAGCCTGACGGGACCCAGCCGGACACCACCCGCTGGGAGGAGCCTGCGGTCATCACCTATACCGGCGGCACAACCGGGCCTGCCAAGGGGGTCATGCTCTCCCGCCGTGCCTTCCGTCGGTCGTTGGAGCAGTATACTTCCGCCGGGACCGAGCTGGGCTATGGGTCCAACCTGACCCTCCTGCCCCCCTTTGCCGCCTTTGGCCTCTGCCAGACCGTCCATGTGCCCCTGTGCCTGGGGATGGAGGTCATTCTGGCCCCCATGTTCATGCCCCACCAGCTGGGGGAGATGCTCCTGCGGCACAGGCCCGACCAGGTCAGCGGCACCACCTCCTACTGGCAGCTCCTCCTCACCAGCCCCCATGCCCGGGAGGCCGACCTGTCCTTTTTGAAAAATCCCCGCAGTGGTGGGGATGCCATGACGGCGGAGATGGAGCGGCGGATCAACAGATTCCTGTCCGACCACGGCTGTGAGGCCCAGCTTATCAAGGAGTACGGTATGTCTGAGGTCTGCGGCATCGTCTGCGTCAGTGAGAGTCCCCGGGATAAGATCGGCAGTGTGGGCCGTTCTCTGGAGGGCTGTGAGATCATCGCCGTGGACCCGGAAACCGGGGAGTGTCTGTCTCCCGGTGAGCAGGGAGAGTTGCTCATCCACAGCACCACCGTCATGCTGGGCTACAATGGTATGCCCGAGGCCGACAGCCAGGTGCTGAGACCCGGTCCCGATGGTCGTCTCTGGATCTGGACCAAGGACATCGGCTATGTGGAGGCCGACGGAACGGTCTTTGTCACCGGCCGAAAGAAGCGGATGATCTCCCGCAATGGCTTCAAAATTTTCCCCAACGTCATCGAGGACTGTCTCCTCACCAGCCCTCTGGTGGAGGCGGTGGCTGTGGTGGCGGGCCAGAGCCCCGGGGGAGAGACCCTGCCTGTGGCCCATGTGGTCCCCAGAGGGGAACCTATCCCGGAGATTGCCAGAGAGCTGCGGGCCCTCTGCAGGGGGGAACTGAACAGCTTCCTGGTCCCGGCTCAGATCTTTTTCCGGGAGACCCTGCCCCTCACCGAGCAGGGCAAGCTGGACTACCGCACCCTGGAAATGGAGACACACCTGTGACTGTCTGGGGATGAATACAGTCTCCAAGGCATCGGCCCCCACAATATGGATTCTAAAAAGTCTCGTGCGATGCACGGGACTTTTTTCATGCATAGAATAGAGGAAGGATGAAAGGAGGAGTATCATGATCTATGTGGTGAACCGGGGAGATACCCTGTCCCGGCTGGCACGGGATTTTGGCACATCGGTCTCCAGGCTCCACAGTGACAATGGCCTTCTGGCCGACCAGCCTCTGGTGCCGGGGCAGGCCCTGGTGGTGCTGATCCCGGACCGGACCTACACCGTCCGGCCAGGGGACGGCCTTTTGGGGATCGCCAGACAGACAGGTGTCCCTGTCCGGGAGCTGATCCGCCTGAATCCCACGGTGGTCCAGGCGGGTACCCTGCGGGCGGGGGAGGTCCTGACCCTGAGTCTGAAGGGGGAGAAGGAGAAGCTGGGGCCCTTCCGGGTCAACGGCTACGCCTACCCCCATATCCGCCCGGAAGTCCTGGGGCAAGCCATGCCTTTTCTTACGGAGCTGTCTGTCTTTTCCTACGGCTTCCGGGAGGATGGCACCCTGGTCCCCACCCCGGACGAATGGCTCCTGGCAGAGTCCCAACGGTTTGGAGCAGTCCCTTCTCTGGTACTCACCTCCATTGACCAGAGCGGACAGTTCTCCACCGTTCGGGCCGCCCGGCTCTTTCAGGACCGGGCCCTCCAGAACAACGTCCTGGAACAGATCATCCAGGTGATGGGGAAGAAAGGCTACCGTATTCTTGATTCAGATTTCGAGTTCATCCGGGGGGAGGATGCCGAGGACTATTTTTCCTTTCTGAGAAATGCCCGGGACAGACTCCACCGGCAGGGTTTCCGTCTTCATGTGGATCTGGCCCCCAAATCCTATGCTGACCAGCCGGGGCTGCTGTATGAAGCGCATAACTATTCCGTCATCGGGGAGATCGCCGATCAGATCCTGCTGATGACCTATGAGTGGGGCTACGCCTACGGTCCCCCTATGGCTGTTGCTCCCCTGCCCCAGGTGGAGCGGGTCCTGCGGTACGGAGTCTCCGAGATCCCGGCCGGAAAGATACAAATGGGGCTCCCCAACTACGGATACGACTGGACCCTGCCCTATGAGAAGGAGAGAAGGGCCGTGACTGTGGGCAATCAGGAGGCTGTCCTGCTGGCCTCCCGGGTGGGGGCGGAGATCCGCTTTGATGAAACGGCCCAGGCCCCCACCTTTCAATACCGGCAGGACGGGGCCCTCCATGAGGTCTGGTTCGAGGATGCCCGCAGTGTGCAGGCAAAACTTCGTCTGGCAGATTCCCTTGGGCTGGGCGGTCTGGGGATCTGGAATCTCCTGCGTCCCTTTTCCCAGAACTGGGCCTTTTTCAGCCAAAGTGTGCAGGCGGAGACAGGGAAAGAACAGAAAAAATGATGGGTATATCCATTGTTATTCATTTTGACAAAAAGTGGTACAGGGAGCAGAAATGAAGGGTTTCCTGCAAATTATGCAAAATATATCAGAATGACCAAAGATTTTGGGGAGAAAAACTGTGTATTATAGATGAATTGTAATAAGAACCACCTTGCAATTCTGAAGTAAATTATGTATAATAGGAACTGTCAAGTTCGAAGACATATATATTGTATTCGGAAAGATCAGTAATAAGGAGGATTATTCAAGATGAAAAGAAAGATTCTTGCACTGACCATGGCAGCTGTTATGGCTCTGGGCCTGTGTGCCTGCGGCGGCTCCACCGGCGGCGATGCTCCCGCTGAAGAGGGCGGCGCTGTCACCCTGAACATGGCTACCGGCGGCACTTCCGGCACCTACTATGGTTTCTCCGGTGTTGTTGCTCAGGTCCTGAACGAGAAGCTGGCTGACACTCTGACCATCAATGTCGAGTCCACCGGCGCATCTGCAGCCAACATCGACCTGGTCGACCTGGGCTCTGACCAGCTGGCTATCGTGCAGAACGACGTTATGTACTATGCATACTCCGCATCCGATATGTACGAAGGCAAGACTCCCTATGAGTCCTACTCCGCAGTCATGTCCTGCTATCCCGAGTATGTCCAGATCGTTGCCAACAAGGACATCACCTCCATCGATGACCTGAGAGGCAAGAAGGTCTCCGTGGGCGACGCAGGTTCCGGCGTTGAGTTCAATGCTCGTCAGATCCTGGCTGCATACGGCATCGACATCGAGAACGACATCGAGAAGAACAACCAGGGCTTCGCTGATTCCGCTGACTCCCTGAAGAACGGCACCATCGACGCTGCATTCGTGGTCGCAGGCTACCCCACCACCGCAGTTTCCGAGCTGGCTTCCACCTATGACTTCAACCTGCTGGCAGTTGATGAGGAGCACGCAAATGCTCTGATGGGCGAGTACGGCTTCTACACCTACGGTGTCATCCCCGCAGACACCTATGGCCCCGTTGCTGAGGATGTCCCCGCTGTTGCAGTTATGGCTACCATCATCGCTCGCAACGACGTTCCCGCTGACACCATCTATGCTCTGATCAAGGGCATCTTCGACAACCAGGAAGAGATCGCAACCGCTCACGCCAAGGGCGCAGAGCTGAGCGTCGAGACCGCCGTTTCCGGTATCGACATCCCCTTCCACGAAGGCGCAGTCAAGTACTTCACCGAAGTCGGTGCAATGTAATCTGTGAACGGGATCCGTAAATTAGCTACGGTCGCGGCCGCCGTAATGATCTTCATTACAGCGGCCGCTTTCCTTCCCGGATGTTCCTCCGGGGAAATGGAGCTGGTCCTCTCTGACAGCCAGAGCGGCCAGGTCTATGCCACTTATCCTGTGGAAAACGGTGATACCTATGCAGTGGAGTTCGTCCACTCGGTGAACAAGAGCCCGGTCCGTGATGTGTTCGAAATTCGGGACGGAGAGATTTGGAACATCCAGTGTATCTACTACGGCTTTGGTGCCGGGGTAGAGGAGACCCTGGGAGAAGGGGAGACCCTGTCCTATGGGGAAAACGGAGAAATGATCATCTCCAACATCGAGAAAAAGATGGACAATCTGATCATTGTGGTAGGCACCATTTCCGACCATACCCTGTACATAGGAGAGGAAACCATCAGTCTGCGCGACCTCTGCGGCCGCAGCAGCAAGGTCCTGTTTACCTGCCAGCAGGGGTAATTCCAAATTTTAGAGAAAGGGAGGTAGGTAAACATGCCGCTGTTTGGTAAGAAGAAGGAAAAGGACCCTGCAGTCGAATTCGAGTTTGAAGAGATCGCAGCGGACGAATCCGTGGATGTGGAAGCGGACGTCCAGGCCGTCATGGAGAAGTATGACCGCGAATCCAACGTTCGTGTTTGGGACGGTATTCCCAGAGTCGTCGTGCGCTACATGCTGGTGGCCTTTGCCGTCTACAGTATTCTGCTGAACTTTGGTCTGAACTGGGAAACCCGAATCGAGCGTGCTTCCTTCGTTGGCATTCTGGTGTTCCTGACCTTCATCGTGTTCCCCGCCCAGAAGGGTGGCCGCAAAAAGCTCAACTATATCCCCTGGTACGACGTGATCCTGGCCGTTTTGGGCGGAGGCAGCTATTTCTACTTCGTCTTCAACCTGGACAAGATCATCGCCAACACCATCCGCCTGGAGCCTATCGACCTGGTGGTGGGTATCATCGGCGTTCTGGTCACTCTGGAGGCCTGCCGCCGTGCCGTCGGTATCCCCATCGTGGTGGTCTCCTCGCTCTTTATCATCTACATGGTGGCCTTTACGGGGAAGCCCCTGGTCATCAATGTGTACAACCTCTTCTATACCACCGAAGGTGTCATCGGCACCCCCATCCGTGCCTGCTCCACCTTCATCGTTCTGTTCGTTATCTTTGGTGCATTCCTGGAGAGAACAGGTATCTCGCAATTCTTCATTGAACTGGCAAACTCCATTGCAGGCGGCTCCAGCGGCGGCCCCGCAAAGGTGGCTGTCATCTCCTCTGCACTGTGCGGCATGGTCTCCGGTTCCTCCGTCGGCAACACCGTGACCACCGGTTCTGTTACCATCCCCATGATGAAGAAGAACGGCTTCCGTCCGGAATTTGCCGGTGCCGTTGAGGCGGCCTCCTCCACGGGCGGCCAGATCATGCCCCCCATCATGGGTGCGGCAGCTTTCCTGATGGTGGAATACACCGGTTTTGACTACGGTTACATCGCTGTTCGTGCCATTCTGCCTGCAGCGCTGTACTTTGCCGGCATTTTCATTGCCGTCCATCTGGAGGCAAAGCGCATGGGCCTGAAGGGTCTGTCCAAGGAAGAACTGCCCAAGTTCCTGCCTCTGATCCTGAAGAAGGGCTACCTGCTGATCCCCCTGATCCTGCTGGTCATCATGATGATGAAGACCACCATGTCCCTGGCAGCCATCATCGCCACCGGTGCAGCCATCGTGGTCAGTATGTTCAACAAGGAAACCCGTATGAACCTGACCAAGTTCTTCGATGCGCTGGAGAACGGTGCCCGTTCCACCCTGACTGTCGGTATTGCC
>JAFVUT010000298.1 GCA_017502545.1 Ruminiclostridium sp. | reverse complement strand
CTGCTGCAGAGGCCCTGGGCGCATCCAGACTGCGGATCCTCATTAAGGAGATCATTCCCAACAGCATCAGCTCCGTCCTCATCATGGCCACCACTGACCTGGGCAACCAGATCCTGATGTTCTCTACCCTGAGCTTCCTGGGTCTGGGCTCTGCACCGCCCACTCCCGAATGGGGCATGATGGTCTCTGACGGCGTGGATTACTTCAACAAGTTCTGGGTGGCCGGTTTCCCCGGTCTGGCCATCTTCACCATGGCTGTGGGTGCCAACTTCATTGGCGACGGTATGCGCGACCTGCTGGACCCCAAGCTGAGAAAGCAGTTCTAAGAAAATATAAGAGGAGAGGTGCAGAGCACTTCTTCTTAACCTGTCGGAAAAGGCATGCCTTTTCCGACAAAGGGGATTGCGGCCTGCTGCGCGCACCCGATGGGCACACTGGCAGCCCGAGAAGAGTTTTCTGGCACGCACATGTCGCGCCAGAAAACGGATCAGACTTTATTTCGCCACTGCGGTGACGAAACTCTACGAGGTCTTTTGAGACTCTGAGGAGAGGTGCAGAGCACTTCTCCTCTTTTTGCAATTTACATTATGGAGGAATGACCATGAAACAGAATCGAGCTGACCGCATCCTGGACGCCCTGAAGGAGATGGGTGTGTCCCAGATGCTCCTGGTGGACCCCATGTCCATCTACTACCTCACCGATGTATACAACGATCCCCACGAGCGTTTCTATGCTCTGCTCCTGCGGGAGGACGGAAAGCACGCTTTCTTCCTGAATAACCTCTTCTCCATCCCTCAGGATGTGGGCATTGAAAAGGTGTGGTACTCCGACACCGACCCGGCCATGGATATCGTGGCAAAGTATGTGGATCCCAATGCCGCCCTGGGTGTGGACAAGGACATCAAGGCCCGGTTCCTGCTGCCTCTCATGGAAATGAATGCCGCTGCCGGCTTTGTGAACACCTCTCTGGCGGTGGATACCACCCGTGGAGTCAAGGATCTGGAGGAGCAGGAAAAGATGCGTGTGGCCTCTGACCTGAACGATCAGGCCATGGCAGTCTTCAAGACCCTCATCCACGAAGGAGTCACTGAGAAGGAAGTGGCCGACCAGATGCTGAAGATCTATCAGGACCTGGGTGCCGATGGTTTCTCCTTTGATCCCCTGGTGGCCTTTGGCCCCAATGCGGCAGATCCTCATCACGGTCCCGATAACACCGTTCTGAAGGAGGGGGATGTGGTCCTCTTTGATGTGGGCTGCATCAAGGACGGTTACTGCTCCGACATGACCCGGTCCTTCTACTACCGGTCCATTACTGATTCCCATCGGGAAATCTATGAGACCGTCCGGGCAGCCAATGAGGCGGCCATTGCGAAGATCAAGCCTGGTATACCCCTGTGTGAGCTGGACCTGACCGCCCGGGATCTCATTACGGAAAAGGGCTATGGTCCCCAGTTTAACCACCGCCTGGGCCATTTCATCGGTCTGAGCTGCCACGAGTTCGGGGATGTGTCCAGTGTGAACACCCGGAAAACTGAGCCCGGTATGATTTTTTCCATTGAGCCCGGCATCTACCTGGCTGGGGATACCGGTGTCCGCATCGAGGATCTGGTCCTGGTCACCGAGGAGGGCTGCGAGGTCCTGAACCACTATCCCAAGACCCTGGAAATCATCGAGTGAGGTGTCCTATGAATCCGAAAGCAATCCTGCACATGGCTAACGGCAGCAAGATCGTCCTGGAGCTTCTGCCCGAGCATGCTCCCAACACCGTCAACAGCTTCATCCACGTGGCCTCCCAGGGCCTCATGGACAACCACGCCATCCAGCGCATCGTCCCCGGCAACTGGGTGGACGTGAGCTACACCGCTTTTGGCAAGAAGGAGGCTCAGTATCTCATCCCCAACGAGTTCCAGCTGAATCCTCACGTGGTCCCTCTGGACTCCCACCCCGGCGTGGTATGTATGGGTGGATACGGCGAGGCAGGCCTCGCCAGCTGTGAGTTTTTCTTCCCCCTGCGGGACTGCCCCGACCACAAGGGGATCTACCCGGTCTTTGGTCGCATCCTAGAGGGCATGGAGGAGATCTGGCGTCTGGAAAAGGTGGAGACCGTTCCCGTGGACTTCCCCATAGAAGGGGTGGAGGTCAACGAGCCTGTGGAGCCTCAGATCATCGAACGCGTAGAGCTG
>JAFVUT010000297.1 GCA_017502545.1 Ruminiclostridium sp. | reverse complement strand
TCGGTGATGATGGTCACGTCGTCGTAGAGGTCCAGGTCCAGGTTCTCCGGGATGATGCCGTCGCCGATGCCCATCTGCAGATGGATGGTGATGCGGCCCTTGGAGAGGATGGCGGCGTTTTCCGGTTCCACCGCCCAGATCTCCATCTCCGGGAACTTCTCCCGCAAGACGGTGCCGATGCCGGTGAGGGTGCCGCCGGTGCCCACGCCGGAGCAGAAGCCGTGGATGTCCCCCTCCACCTGGTCCAGGATCTCCAGTGCGGTCTGGGACTTGTGGATGGCGGGGTTGGCCGGGTTGGAGAACTGCTGGGGGACCCACACGTTGGGGTCCTCCTGGGCCATCTTCAGGGCGGTCTCCAGGCAGGCCTGGATGCAGGCACCAATGTCCCCCTCGTCCTTGACCAGGATGAGCTCGCCGCCATAGGCCCGGACCAGCTTCCGTCGCTCGTGGCTGACGGAATCGGGCATGATGATGCGGACCTTGTAGCCCTTCACCGCACCCACCAGAGCCAGGCCAATGCCCTGGTTGCCGCTGGTGGGCTCCACAATGATGGAGTTGGGATGGAGGAGCCCCTGCTCCTCGGCATCCTGGATCATATTGTAAGCGCTGCGGGTCTTGATGGACCCGCCCACGTTGAGAGCTTCGTATTTCACCAGCACGTCTGCGCAATCTGCGGGGACCATGCGGGAGAGTTTGATGAGAGGAGTGCCGCCCAGGGCCTCCAACACGTTTTGATATACCATGGAAATGCCTCCAAAGGGAGAAAAAGTCCCTGCACAGGTCTTCTGGGCAAGGCGTACAGTACATTTTAATACATATGTCAGAAAAATACAAATAAAATCGATAAAAAAGTGAAAATATTTTGCCGAAGACCTTGCAGCAGGGGATAGGGTGAAATTATTTTGGAAAAAATCTCATTTGGTGATAGAGTCACTTAACTGGATTTGATTTATCTGGTATTATGTGACCAACATGAAAGGGACAGAACCCAATACAAATCAAGGAGGAAATTACCATGGAAAAATGGAAGTGCACCATTTGCAATCATATTCACGAGGGCCCTATGAGCCCCGATTTTGAATGCCCCGTCTGCCACCACGGCGCAGACAAGTTCATCAAGATGGACCCCACCGAGGCCGTCCCTGTGAAGAACCGCTACTCCGGCACCAAGACCGAGAAGAACCTGTGGGAGGCTTTTGCCGGTGAGTCCCAGGCCCGGAACAAGTACACCTACTTCGCCTCCGTGGCCAAGAAGGCCGGTTTTGAGCAGATCGCAGATATCTTCTTAAAGACCGCCGACAACGAGAAGGAGCACGCCGAGCTGTGGTTCAAGCACCTGGGTGAGGTGGGCGACACCGCCCAGAACCTGCTCCACGCCGCCGAGGGCGAGAGCTACGAGTGGAACGATATGTACGACCGCATGGCCCGTGAGGCCGACGAGGAAGGCTTCCCCGAGCTGGCCCAGCAGTTCCGCAACGTGGCCGCTGTGGAAAAGGCCCACGAGGAACGCTACCGCCGCCTGCTCCACAACGTGGAGGCCAAGGAGGTCTTCGAGAAGAGCGGTATGACCCTGTGGGAGTGCCGCAACTGCGGCCACCTGGTCCTGAGCACCAAGGCTCCCGAGGTCTGCCCCACCTGCTTCCACCCCCAGGCATACTTCGAAGTCCACGCAGAAAACTACTAAGAAACATGAAATCCCTCGGGTTTTCCCGAGGGATTTTTTAACATCAGGGTGGTTTAGCCGATCCCCATGGTGGATTTGGCGCTGACCAGAAAGCGTTTGGCAGCGGGGGAGAGGTCGGCCAGACTGGAGAAGGACACCCCCAGCTGCCGGTAGGCTCTGGGGTGGAGAGGGAGAACGGCGGCACCGTTGGTGTCTCCCTGGAGGTGGAGCCCGGGCAGGAGGCTCACCCCCAGGCCGGCCTTGACCAGGGCCAGAATGGCCAGTTCATCGTGGGAGGACCAGCGGATATTGGGCTGAAAGCCCGCCTCCTGGAAGAGTCGGGGCAGATCGTAGTCGCCGTTGGTGAGGATGAAGGGATCCTCTTTCAGGGCAGACAGGGAAAGGCTTTCCACCTTGGCCAGGGGATGGTCCTGGGGAAGGATGGCGTAGTACTCGTCCTCCATGAACTGGACCCACAGGTCTGACCCGCCGGGACTGCGGCTGGAGAAGGCGATGTCGATGGTGCCGTCGGCCAGCCAGGTGTCCAGGGCCTCCTGGTCTCCCTCCTGGATGTGGACGGTGATGCCGGGGTACTGGGCATCAAAATCCCGGAGGATATCCGGCAGCCAGTACCGGGAGATGCTGTGGAAGACCCCGATGGACACGGTGCCGGTGACCAGCCCCCGGATGTCCGAGGCCACCTGTTCCACCTGCTGGAGCTTTCGCTCCAGGTCCCGGAAGTAGGGCAGGATGGCCAGGCAGTCCGCCGTGGGCCGCACCCCGGACCGGGACCGGACCAGCAGGGGAAAGCCCAGTTCCTCCTCCAGGGAGGTGATAAGGTAGCTGAGACCGGACTGGGTGTAACCCAGCTGCTCCGCCGCCCGGGTCAGGTTCCCCAACTCCACGGCGGTGAGGATGGCTCTGCGTTTTTTCTGATCCATGGCTGCTCCTTTCCATCGAAAAAACTGGGGATGATGCCTGGTTTTTTCTGTTTTACAAATGATACTGGAGATAGTATAGTGTAGATACAGCCAGAAAGCAAGAGACTCGCTTTCGTTTTTCCTTCTTTTGACATTGGATTATGGTCCCTGTACCAGCAAAAAAGCACCTGTGAAAACAGGTGCTTTTTTGTTCTTCACGATTCACTCTTGTCTATTCCTTTACTTGACACCCATGGTCTGCTTGGCACTCTCCAGAAAGCGTTTGGCGGCGGGGGAGAGATCCTCCAGACTCAGCATGGCGGCTCCCAGCTGTCGGTAAGCCCGGGGCACCAGGGGAAGGCTCACCACCCCGGGGTGGCGTTCCTTCAGGTAAAGCCCGGGCAGAACGCTGACCCCCAGGCCGGCCTTGACCATATTGATGATGGCCAGCTCATCCTTGGAGGACCAGCACACGTTGGGCTGGAAGCCGGACTCCTTCAGCAGCCGGGGGATATCGTGGTCGTGGGCATCGTCTTCCATGATGAAGGGCTCGCCCTCCAGATGGGCCAGGGTGATCTCCTTGGACCAGATGAGGGGATGACCCTCAGGGACCACGGCGCAGAGGTCATCCTGCATGAACTGGACCCACTGATGGGAGAAGTTGGGCTGACGGCTGTAAAGGAGCAGGTCCACGGATCCGTTCCGAAGCCATTCGTCCAGATCGTCCTGGCCGCTCTCCCGGATGGAGAGGGTGATGCCGGGGTACCGGGCGGTGAAGTCCCGGAGGATGCTGGGCATCCAGAACCGGGAGATGCAGGGGAAGACCCCCACAGAGACATTGCCCACAGCCAGGCCCCGGATGTCGGCCACCTCCTGCTCCAGCATCTGGCTCTTGTGGTGGAGCTCCCGGAGGAGGGGCAGGATCCGGGTGCAGTCAGCGGTGGGGCGGACGCCCGACCGGGAACGGATCAGGAGGGGGAAGCCGAACTCGGTCTCCAGAGATTTGATGATGTAACTCAGGCCCGACTGGGTGTAGCCCAGCTGTTCCGCCGCCCGGGTCAGGTTGCCCATATCGATGGCGGTGAGAAGGGCAGTGCGCTTGTTGTGATCCATGGAAGCTCCTTTCCATCAGGGAATTTTATGGAACTGATTAGATGATTTGATTTTACAAATGGATGCGCCTTTAGTATAGTGGAGACAGAAAAGAATTGCAAGCAGCATTCCGGCAAAATTTCCCATTCTGCGGTGGTCAGGAGCGAGACCGGGAGGATGGGAGTGAAACTGGGGCCGAACCACTGACCTGTACCTTCCGATTGCTTGGGTGATCTGTTTTTTCCGACGGAGCTCCGCTGATCCCTGCAGGGACACACTCTTTTTCAACATTCCATCCCGGCCCCGGAATCTGCCGGTTCCCCTATGGCTTCGATCTTGTCCGGAGCCGGCTGAAAGGACCTGCTGCAAGGTGCAGCAGGTCCTTCTAGCCTGTCGGAAAAGGCACGCCTTTTCCGACATAGGGGATTGCAGCCTGCTGCATCGCATAAATCGTGCACCTGCGGCGCACAATTTCCGCGTTTGCAGGCTGAGAAGTGTTTTCTGGCACGCACATGTCGCGCCAGAAAACGTACTTGACTTGATTTCGCCGTTGCGACGGCGAAACTCTACGAGGTTTTTTGACAGACGAAGGACCTGCTG
>JAFVUT010000296.1 GCA_017502545.1 Ruminiclostridium sp. | reverse complement strand
TTTACATTTGCACAGAAATTGGGGCGTTCCCATACCTCCCCCTTGGCACCCAGCTTTTTCACAAAACTTTCAAAACTTTTGCAAATCCTATTGACAGCCGCTCTTCTATGTATTATTGTATTAAGCAGATAGTACAATACAAGAAAGGAGGGGTCCCATGCCCTGGGAATTCCACAGCGACCTGCCCATTTACACCCAACTCATCGCCCAGATCCAGCTGCGGATCATCACCGGCCAGCTGCAGCCGGGTGACCGCCTCCCCTCCGTCCGGGATTGGGCCGCCGAGGCAGGGGTCAACCCCAACACCATGCAGCGGGCCATGACCGAGATGGAACGCCAGGGTCTGGTCCACAGCCAGCGCACCGCCGGCCGCTTCGTCACCGAGGACGAGACCGTCATCCGCAAGCTGCGGGAGGACCTGGCCCGCACCCAGGTCCGGGACTTCCTGGCGGCCATGGGCCAGCTGGGCTTTGGGCCGGACGAGATCGCAGCCCTGATCCAAAAGGAAGGAGAGAACAGCCTATGAGCAGCCTGCTGACCTGCAAGGGATTGGTCAAATCCTACGACAAAGTACACGCCCTGGACGGCCTAGACCTGACTATCCAGCCCGGCCGCATCGTGGGTCTGCTGGGCCCCAACGGCTCCGGCAAGTCCACCCTCATGAAGCTGGCCAACGGCCTGCTGACCCCCACCGCCGGTGAGGTCCTCATCGACGGCATGGTTCCCGGCCAGGAGACCCACAGCCTGGTCTCCTACCTTCCCGACCGGCCCAGCCTGCCCCAGTGGATGACCATCCGCCAGCTCCAGGACTTCTACGCCGACTTCTTCCCGGACTTCGACCGGACCCGATGCCGGGAAATGCTGGACCGGCTGGAGATCCCCTCCCACCGGAAGCTGAAAGACCTGTCCAAGGGCAACCGGGAGAAGGTCCAGCTGGTGCTCACCATGAGCCGCCAGGCCAGGCTCTACCTCCTGGACGAGCCCATGGGCGGGGTGGACCCCGCCGCCCGGGACTTCATCCTGGAAACCATTTTGAAAAACTACGACCCCGAAGCCACTGTTGTTATCGCCACCCACCTCATTGCCGACGTGGAAAAGGTCCTGGACGAGGTCATCTTCCTGGACCGGGGCAAAGCCGCCCTCCACACCGCCGTGGATGACCTGCGGGCCGAGACCGGCAAGAGTGTGGACGCCCTGTTCCGGGAGGTGTTTCAATGCTGACCAAACTGATGAAATATGAATTCAAGGCCACCGCTCGGGTGATGGTGCCTCTGTGCATCCTCTCCGTGGCACTGGCCTCTGTCACGCAAATCACCCTTTGGACGTTTCTGGACGAAACCGGCAGTTCCCCCTATTCCGTGACCCTAATCCTTTTGATTGCTACTGCCGCTGCTATGGGGGCCGTTCTGGCGGCCACTGTGGTCCTGATCGTTCAACGCTTCCGTTCCAATCTGCTGGGGGACGAGGGTCATGTGATGTTTACTCTCCCCGTCTCTATTCACCAGCACATCTTAGCCAAGTTTCTGGTGGGCGTATTCTGGATGCTGGCAACTCTGTTCGTCCTGTTTGAATCCATAATCTGCCTGGGTTACAACGGAACACTCTGGATGGCTTTTCCCCCGTTCCGGGAAGCTCTCACAGCCTTTATGGACTTCATTACCCCTCTATCCTCTACTGCGCCTGACTTCTCCGTAGGGGGTTCCCTAGCCATTCTCTTTGGAACCGTTCTGGCATCCAACGTGGCCCTCTGTCTGGAAATTTATGCCCCTCTCGCTCTGGGCCACAGCTTCCACAAACACAAAGGACTTTTATCTGTGGCATTTTTCCTGGGTATCCAGGGTATCTATCATCTTCTCTCCGGCTCCTTACCCTACTTAATAAATTTTGTGACCTACCTCTTCCCCACCCAGAGCCCCACAGGGGTCTATATGCTGGATTTCGGAGGAAGCATGGTCTTTTCCCTCCTTTGGGCAGCGGTCCTCTACGCCATCACCCACTACACCCTGAAGCACCGGCTGAATTTGGAGTGAGATCACTGCCCCTCATCAGTCACCTTCGGTGACAGCTTCTCCCCAGGGAGAAGCCTTGCCGTTGCCCGCTCGGTCAGCCTTCCCCCCGGGGGGGAAGGTGCCCGCAAAGCGGGCGGATGAGGGGGACCTGAAATAAGTTTTCCACCACCTCCCCCGAAAGGAGTGTGACCCATGAAACTAGAACGAAAGGAACTGCTGATTTTCCTGGCCGTGACCTACGGTCTCGCCTTCCTCATGGGCATTCCCCTGGCTATCTTCGCCCAACAGGGAAAGGACACATACGCCTTTGCCAACGCCCAGATGTTTTATCCCGCCGCCGGTCTCATGCTGGCCAGACTGATCTGCCGCAGAGATGACCCCACCCTGCCGAAACCCTTCTTCCTGGGATTTCTGGTCCTAACAGGGCTTGCCATCGCAGACTGCTTCCTGCCTATGGAGATCTCTTCTTTCTCCTATCTCGGCAGCATCGCCCTGGGGGTACTCCTCTTCGCCGCCAAGGATGACAGCCTCCGTGCCCACAACCTGTCCGGGGGAAACTGGGGAATCTCCCTTCGCATCTTCCTTCTGTTTGTGGCCATTATATTGGCAAACTCCTTCCTCTGTTCTGCGCTGTCCTCTGGCCCCGCTGCCGCCCTGGAGGCCTTCCTGACCCCGGCACTTCCCAAAACGCTGTTGATGCTCCCCGTGCTCTTCCTGATAACGTTTCCTCACTTTCTGGGAGAAGAGTACGGCTGGCGGACCTATTTCCAACCCCTGCTCCAGAACAAATTTGGCCTCATCAAGGGCGTCCTGGTCTTTGGTGTCCTGTGGGAGTTCTGGCACCTTCCCCTAGTGATTTTCTACTATGCGCCTCAAGTCTCCACCATGAGCCTGGTCCAGCTGATCTTGTACCGCTATGTAACGGTTACAACCATTGCGATTTTCATGGCATACGCTTACATGAAAACCAGCAACGTCTGGCTCCCAGCCTTTCTCCACTGTGCCAACAATAACCTGGCGGTTCTGGGCGGAGAGGGCAGCGGGGAGATGACTTGGGTTATGCTGGGGCTGTTCCTTCTCATTCGGGCCGCCCTATTTCTTCCCCTTCTCCGTTCCAACGTCTTCCGGCAGCAACCAAGCACATAACGTAAAACCGGCGGGTCTCCCCGCCGGTTTTTTCTGTCTCAAGTTTGTGGGTCCTGCCACGCTGGCGGGCCGTTGTGGTCAACGGCCCCTACAAGCGGGGACTTGCTCCCGCCAAAGCCTCCCTCACCGAGGGAGGTGGCTCGCCGTCACGCGAGACGGAGGGAGTTTGCATCTGCAAGGTTACGCATGCTCCCCCAGTCAGCTTCGCTGATAGCCCCCTCCCGGAGGGGGCCTTATCACGGACTTATGTCTCCTTCAATTCCGCCAACTCTTCTCCCAGAGCCTGATAGGCCTCCAGGAGGGCGGGGGTGTCCTCTCTCACCTGGTCCAGGTCCCCCTCACGGGCGGCGTGCTCCAGGGCCTCGGCCTGGTCTCCCAGGTCCATGGCGCCGATCCACCGGGAGGCGCTCTTGAGGCTGTGGACCTCGATGGCGTAGTCCTCCCACTGGCCCGCCCGGAAGGTCTCTTCGATCCGCCGGAGCTTGCCGGGGATCTGGTCCCGGTACATGAGGATGGTCTTGCGGTAGATCTCCGCCGTGCCGCAGAAGCCCATGCCCTGCCGGACATCCACCCCGGGCAGGTTGGCCAGGTCCTCCGGCAGAGGACCGGCGTCCCCCAGGACCACCGGCTTGGCGGGGGCTTTCTGCTTGTCCTCGGGAATCCAGGTCTTGAGGGCCTCGTCCAGGGCATCCAGGGCCACGGGCTTGGAGACAAAGTCGTTGAAGCCATTGTCCAGGAAGAACTCCCGCATCCCCTTCATGGCGTTGGCCGTCAGGGCCACGATGGGCACCACGGCGAAGTAGGGGTCCTTGCGGCCCATCTCCCGGATGCGGCAGGTGGTCTCCACGCCGTCCATGTCGGGCATCATGTGGTCCATGAGGACCAGGTCGGGCCAGACCTGGGTCATCTGCTTCAGGGCCTCCTGGCCGGACCGGGCGGTGTAGACCTCCATCTCGTAGGGCCGCAGCAGACCCTGGCAGACCTTCAGGTTCAGGGGCTGGTCATCCACCACCAGGACCGCCGCCTCGGGGGCGGTGAAGCTGTTGGTGAACCGGTCGTTCTCCTCCCTGCTCTTGCCCTGGTAGGGGCCGCAGGGGGTGGGGTCGATGACCTTCTGGGGGATGCGCACCCAGAAGTCGCTGCCCACCCCGTACCGGCTGTCCACACCGATCTGGCCGTCCATGAGCTCGGCCAGATTCTGGCAGATGGTCAGGCCCAGTCCGGTGCCCTCGATGTGGCGGTTGGCCCCACGGTCCAGACGGCCGTAGCTGCGGAAGATGTAGGGCATATCCTCCTTCCGGATCCCCACGCCGGTGTCCTCCATGTGGATGACCAGGGTGCCGTCGGTCTCCTCCGGTTCCCAGGTGACCACCAGGGTCACGGAACCCTCATTGGTATACTTCACGGCGTTGGAGCCGAAGTTCATGATGATGTGGCTGATGTTCACGTCGTCGCCGAAGAGGGCGGCGGGGATGTTTTCGTCCACCCGGGCGGTGAAGGTGAGCTTCTTCTCCTGGGCCCGCATGGAGAGGACGGTAATGGCATCGTGGAGGACCGACAGGATGTGGTACCGCTCGGGCTTGAGCTCCATCTTGCCCGCCTCGATCTTGGACAGGTCCAGGATGGAGTTGATGTTGTCCAAGAGGATGCGGCCACTGCCCCGGATGTCCCGGAAGCAGTTGTCCTTCTCCTCCCCGTCCTCCTCCCGGAGGCCCAGCTCGGACATGCCCAGGATGGCGTTGAGGGGGGTGCGGATGTCGTGGGACATGTTGGCCAGGAACTGGGACTTGGCCTGGCTGGCCGCCTCGGCCGCCTGGGCCATGACCCGGGCCTTTTCCTCCTCCTGCTGGAGGTTCACGGTGAGGGTGTCATCCTCGAAGACCCACAGGGTCTTGGGATTCTCCTGGGAGAATCCCGGCATGGGCAGGATGCGCATGGTCAGCCAGGTGTCATCCCGCTTGTGGAAGGTCAGCTCGATCTGGTCCCGGCGGGACAGAGCCTGGCGGATGCGGTCCAGCCGAACGAAGGCCCGGAAGGTATCGGCATCCTCCTGGGCAACCAGGGTGTCCACATACAGGGCCATGGTGGCAGAGAGCCGGTGGCCGGCCCGGTCCAGCAGACGGGCAAAGTAATCGGGGACCTTGATGCTCCGGGCCCTGTCCTCGTTGAGATCCACCACGTAGATGCCCTGGTAGTATTCGGAAATGACATGGACGAAGTCCAGCTCGTCCTCGGACTCGGCCAGCTGTCTGGCCCGGAGGTAGAGGCTCTGCTCCTTCTCCTCCAGCCGGCGCTTCTCCTCCAGCTGGCGGCCCTTGGCCTCGGTGACCTGGTGGATGAGGCAGTTGCACTTGATCTGCCCGGTGGCCGAGTCCCGCACAAAGTAGAGCTCGGCGGAATGCCACTGGTAGGCCCCGTCGGGACCCTCCACCTGATAGTCCAGGACCCGCTTGGTCTCCCCGGACAGAAAGGCGCTGATAAGGGTGCTGCGCTCCATGGTCCGCAGGTAGGCCTCCCGGTCCTGGGGGTGGACGGTGGGGGCCACCAGATCTCGGATAAAGGCGGTGTAGGTCAGGTATTCCTGGCTGGCCAGATGGTCGTAGACCTCCCGGCCCCACAGCCAGCGCCAGCGGTCCTCTTCCAGAGAAAATTCCAGACCGGCCACAGTACCCTCCATCATCCGGCCCAGGAACTTGTCGGCCGCCTCCTGACGGTGGCGGGCCTGGACCTCCCGGGTCACGTCCCGGATGGTGCCGATGGCCTCCACACCCTCGTGGTCGGCCAGAGGTTCTGCCCGGAACTGAATCCAGGTCTCCTCCGGATCCATGGTGCAGACCTCCACCTCACTGTCCTGGCCCAGGGCGGCCTGCTCCAGGGCGGAGACAAAGGGGGCCTCCCACTGGGCAGAGCAGTTGAGCTCGGTGAGGAGCTGGAGGGGGGTATACAGATCTATTTTCATCTGGTGTCCCTGCCCCTTTTCCGGGGTCAGCAAACGGAGCATGCCATCGGGCAGCAGCTCAAAGACCCGGACAGAGGAGCCGGGCAGGGCGGCATTCATGAGGGAGTTCTTTCGGGCCACCTCCTGGTAGA
>JAFVUT010000295.1 GCA_017502545.1 Ruminiclostridium sp. | reverse complement strand
GTATGACTGACACCTCCGAAATTTATTACCTATATTATAGAAAAAGTCCGTTGCTTTTGCAACGGACTTTTTTAATCTGCCGGAAAAGGCAGAGCCTTTCCCGCAAAGGGGATTGCGGCCTGTTCCGTGCGCCCGATGGGCACACTGACAGGCCGAGAAGTGTTTTCTGGCACGCGCATGTCGCGCCAGAAAACACATTTGGATTGATTTCGCCGTTGAGACGGCGAAACTCTACGAGGTTTTTTGACACGCTGTTTGAATCTTACGTAGCTTCGGAAGATTTAGTCTGGGTATTCTCGACGTCATACTCGGTGCCCAGAATGTTGTGGCAGCCCTCCAGAGCATACTGGAGCTTGCTGTACACATTGGCAGACACCAGGGAGGTGTCGCCGGACTCATAGGCATCCATGGCCTTGTGGACATCCAGGATGAGATACTGATCGGCCACACCTGCCCCCCGGTTCAGCACCAGAAGGGGAACGTAGTTGACCCCGGAGACGGTGGTCTCGCCGGTCTCGAAGTTCTTGGTGAGCTCCAGGTTCAGCACGGCGGTGGTGTCAGTGTAATTCACGTTCACGGTAGCGGGGCTCTGGTTGGACACGAAGTTGCCCAGAGAGTAGCTGACAAAGCCGGTACGGGTGGAGCCGTCAGGCAGGGTGACGGTCCGTTCGGCCTGGATGGGCTGGGGCACATGGGAGTGGCTGCCCAGGATGATGTCAGCGCCGTTGGCGATAAGGAAGTCGGCCACGGTGTTCTGGTAGTCGTTCTGGTTGTACTGGTACTCGATGCCCCAGTGGATCATCACGGCGATGGCATCGGTCCCCAGAGACTCTGCGTGAGCCAGCTCGGCCTTCAGCTTGGCCTCATCCAGGGTGGAGCACTCGGCCATGTAGTCGGTGTTGAACCGATTCAGGCAGAAACTGTTGGCGTCGTTGATAGGGATGCCATTGGTGCCGTAGGTGTAGCTCAGGAAAGCCACCTGGATGCCGCCCACATCCACCACTTCGATGCCCTTGTTCTCGTCGAACTCGGCCTGGGTGCGGTAGGAGCCCACATGCTCCAGACCGGCAGCATCCAGGGTGTCCAGGGTGCGGACCACGCCGTTGAAGCCCTTGTCCATGGAGTGGTTGTTGGCGGTGGAGACCAGGTCAAAGCCGATCTCCTTCATGTTGTAGGCCAGGGCATCGGGGGCGCAGAACTGGGGATAGCCGGAGTAAGGCGGGCCGTTCAGGGTGGTCTCAAAGTTGGCCACGGCATAGTCGGCCTGCTGGATCCAGGGGGCCACATACTGGAAGCAGTTCATGTAGCTGTAGGTGTCGGTGGCGGCGTCGTAGGCGTCGTTGGTCTGGGGAGAGTGGCTCATCACGTCGCCGCAGACTGCCAGGGTGGCGGTGATAGGATCGGGATAATCGGTGGGCTCTTTCTCTTCCTGCTGGACCTGGGTCTTGCCTCCGGTCTCATGGGAGCCGCCGGACTTGTTGTCCTGTCGGATGCCCAGGGCGATGAGGAGGGCGCAGATCACCACCAGAATGGCGGCCAGGGAAAGGATCTTTCTGTTCATATATGCAGCCTCGTTTCAGCGGATAAAGTTGGTGAAGGACTTTCTGGGCAGATCCGGCACGGGGACCTGGGTCTTTCCGGCCTCCATGGCCTTCATGACGAAAGCCATGCTCTGGGCCAGGACCTGGACGGTCTGGACACCCTCGGCATCCTGGGCCACCTCGCCGGGCTTGTTGCCGAAGGCCAGAGGCCAGTAAAGGGAGCCGGGGATGATCATCTGGGCGTAGTTGATGTAGTGGATCAGCTCGTCGATGGCGTTGACCCCGCCGGCCCGGCGGGCCACAGCCAGGGGCACGCCCACCTTGAAGCGGAACTGACGGCCGTTATTCATGTCGATGCAGCCCATGCGGTCCATGAAGCAGCGCATACCGCTGGTGATGGAGGCAAAGTAGACGGGGGAGGCGAAGACCACACCGTCTGCCTGGATGAGCTTTTGGTACATCTCGTTGAGCCCGTCGTCGGGCAGGGTGCAGGTGTGGGTCTTGGCGCAGCGGAAGCAGCCGGTGCAGGGAGCCAGCTTGCTGCCGATGTGCAGGACTTCAAACTCGATGCCCTCCTGGGCGAAAACTTCCCCCATAAAGTCCAGGGCGGTCTTGGTGTTGCCGTTGGCTCTGGGGCTGCCGTTGATGGCGATGACTTTCATGCGTGTGTTCCTCCTGGCTTATCGGTTGTAGAGAGCGGCGGCGGCAGAGCCCACAGCCGGCATATCCTTGGCGGTACAGAGGTTGATGTGATGGCCCAGCACGTCACGGGTGAAGGTCTGCAGGAGGACTTCCAGCCGCTCCTTCAGGACGGGGATCTCCAGAGCCTCGCCGAAGCCGCCCAGACAGACGGGGGCTTCGGGGTCCCGGCCGATGCCGGCGAAGGAGGCCATGGCGGAGAGCATGGCGCACACCAGACGGACGGGACGGTCCAGGACGGCGTTGGCCAGGAAGAGACCGATCTCCCGGTCCTGAGGCTCCCGGCAGAAGTGGGCGATGGTGCCCCCCTCCAGGGGATCGTTCATGAATTCGATGACGGTGGCCAGATCCATGGTGGTCAGGGAGAGGAAGTCCCGGCTGCAGCCAAAGGTCAAAAGCTTGCGCTCGGCGGCCTTCAGCATGACCAGGCGGTAGGTGTCGCCAATATAGTCGGTGGAGACCGCCTTCAGCAGCAGATCCAGGCCCGGTGCGTAGCAGTCCCGGTCCTTGGGCAGGTCGGCCATGCCGAAGGGGATCTGCTCAAAGCTGGAGAAACCGCAGTCCATGAGCATCAGGTGGCTGGGGATGGCCAGCCAGCGGACGATCATGGAGCCGGGGGCGGCGAAACCGCCGTCGATGTTGGTTCCCCAGGTGAAGCCCTGGTAACGGCTCTGGCCGGGGTTTTCCACAGCGGCGGCCAGCTGAACTGCGTTGGGCTGGGGGATGACCACCAGATTCAGGTCGGGATAGCCCCGCTCTGCAAATTCCTCCCGGAGGATGGCCAGGATGGGGCGGCCTTCATAGTCGCTGACGGCCATGGTGCCGGGGAAGCGGCGGATGCAGGCATCCCCTTTGCTGTCATAGTCCATGGGGAAGGGGAGGCACAGGGCCGCATCCCTGGCCCGGTCCAGCATGGGCTCCAGCAGCTCGGCGGCGGCGAAGAGCAGGTCCTCCAGAGGAGCGGGATATTCCCGGCCGGGAACGGGGAAGCTGTCCTGCTCCGTGACGGCTGCCTTGCCGTCCCGGAAGGTCACCAGGCAGACCCGGACCTCCCGGTCGTCGATCTCGGCAACGGCCACAGGCAGATCGTCGGGCAGATGGCCGAAGGGCTTCAGGAAGGTGGGGAGCATGGGGATGGAGGACTTGCCTCCGTATAGGGCAATACGCATCTGCGTCATAAAAAGCTGCGTGAGGGTGCGCAGGTCCATGTCCGCTTCGGACAGGCAGCAGGAGGCCAGCAGGCCTTCCAGCTGTGCGCGGGTGGTGGTGTCCATGGGGAAACCTCCTTTTGTATCAAAAGAGTCGTGACACCATTATACCATCTTTTCGGGAAAGTAAAAGCCCTGCTTGCTCATTTCTCAGAAAAGGCTTGTCTTTTCAAAGAAGGTAAAAAAAGAGACCGGCCTAAGCCGGTCTCTTTTGATAAGCCTTGTGGGAAGGATTATGCGTACATAGCCTTCTTGTACAGAGCCTCGACGTCCTTGACGGTGGTGATTCTGGGGTTGACCAGAACGTTGCCGGACTTCATAGCGTCGATAGCCATCTGAGGGATCTTGTCCTCGGTCACGCCGACGTCTGCCAGGCAAGCGGGGATGCCCAGATCCTTGTTCAGCTGACGCAGAGCAACGCACAGGTCCTCAGCGACGAAGTCAGCACCAGCTTCCTTGCCGGTGATGTACTCGTAGATCTTAGCATAGCGCTCGTCGGATGCCAGTGCATTGTACTCGAAGCAGGTGGGCATCAGGACTGCGTTAGCAACACCGTGTGCAACGTGGAAGAATGCGGAAACGGGGTGAGACATAGCGTGGATGTCGCCCAGACGGTTGTTAGCGAAAGCGATGCCAGCGAAGGTGGAGCCCAGCATCATGTCGCAAGCTGCGTCGACGTCGTCACGGCGAGCGACGAACTTACGGATGGAGCGGCCGATCAGCTCCATTGCCTTCTCAGCCATAGCCATGGAGAAGGGGTTAGCAGCAGTGTTGATGTAGGATTCCATAGCGTGGATCAGAGCGTCAACGCCGCAAGCTGCAGCAACAGAAGCGGGAGCGGTCATGATCAGTTCGGGATCCAGAACTGCGTAGGTGGGAGAGATCTGGGGGCCCAGGACGGACAGCTTGTAGTTACGAGCTTCGTCGGTGATAACTGCAGCGACGGTAACTTCGGAGCCGGTGCCTGCGGTGGTGGGAACTGCGATCAGGGTGTCGATGGGGCCGGGAACCTTGCCAACGCCTTCGTAGTCGCCGATGGTGCCGCCGAACTTAGCAACGACGCCAACTGCCTTAGCAACGTCCATGGGGGAGCCGCCGCCCAGAGCGATGATAGCGGTGCAGCCAGCAGCCTTGTACTGAGCAGCGCACTCGTCGACGCAGTCGGTGGTGGGGTTGGGAACGACATCCAGGTACTCAGCGTACTTCAGGCCAGCGTCCTTGATGATAGCACGGACCTTATCGACAACGCCGATAGCTTCCAGACCGCGGTCGGAGATCAGCATAACGTTGTCGGAACCAGCAGCCTTCAGGAAGTCAGGCAGCTTCTTCAGGGCGCCCAGGCCGAACTGGCAGTTCTGAGGAATGATGAAACCAAAATCCTTAATCATAGTAATCTATTCCTTTCCAAAATAATACT
>JAFVUT010000294.1 GCA_017502545.1 Ruminiclostridium sp. | reverse complement strand
GACCTGGGCCCCCGGACCGATGTGCTGGAAAATCTCCCCAAGGCCCAGGGCTTACTCATGCTCCTGCGGGCCATGTCCCCCCAGGTCCTGGCGGCGGACGAGATCACCCATCCCCGGGACATCCGGGCGGTGGAGGAGGCCGCCGGGTGCGGGGTCTCCCTTCTGGTCACCGCCCACGGACGGGACCGGTCCGACCTGGACCGCCGTCCCCTCTACCGGGACCTGCTGGCCCTGGGGGTCTTCCGACACCTGGTGACCATCGGCCTGGAGGGGGAGAGTCGGACCTATCGGGTGGTGAATCTATGATGGACCTTTTGGGACGCTGTCTCCTCCTGGCCGGCTGCACCGCCCTGGGTCTGGCCCGGGGCATGGCCCTGAAGGAGCGGGCCGCTTGCCTGGCCGAGTTCCGTCGATGCCTTGCCCGGCTGACCCGGGAGCTGACCTTCTCCCTGCGGCCTCTGCCCGACCTGGTGGCCGACCTGGTGGCCAGAGGTCCCGCCGGGGACTTTTTCACCGCCTGCCGGGAGAGCACCCAGGAGACCTGGACCGACCGGTGGCAGACTGGGCTGGAAGAAACCAACCTCCCCCTCAAGGAAGAGGACCGGCAGATCCTCCGGGAGACCGGGGAGGTTTTGGGGCGATATGACGGGGAGAGCCAGAGTCAGGCCCTGGAGGGCCTTCTGGCCCGGCTGGAGGAGAACCTGGATCAGGCCAGGGCTGACCAGGACCGGCTCTTCCGGGTCTACCTGGCCCTGGGGGTGACCGCCGGCCTCTTCGGCTGCCTCCTGCTGTAGGCATATCCCGGCGGGGACAGGCATAGAGTGTACACAACGAAAGCGCCGGGGACGAGCCGTTCCCGGGGAAGGAGGAGAGGCATGGACGTAGATTTGATTTTTCGCATCGCCGCCATCGGCATCCTGGTCTCGGTATTGAACCAGGTCCTCACCCGGTCCGGCCGGGAGGAGCAGGCCACCATGACCACCCTGGCGGGGCTGGTGGTGGTCCTCATGATGGTGGTGGAGAAGATCAGCCAGCTCTTCGACCTGGTCAAGACCCTCTTCGGGCTGTGATGGGCGATGGATATGCTGGCATTGGCGGCGGCCGGTATGGCGGCCGCCCTGTGCGGGGTGGTGGTCCGGCAGAAGAGTCCGGAGCTGTCCATCCTGCTGGTCCTGACGGCCTGCGTCCTCCTGCTGTGGAACACCCTCCCCTTTTTCGAGACCATCCGGACCCTTCTGGAGGAGCTCACCGCCCTGGGGGACCTGTCCCCGGTCCTCCTCCGGCCCATGGTGAAGACGGTGGGCCTGTCCCTGGTGACCCGGCTCTCTGCCTCCCTCTGCCGGGATGCGGGGGAGGGGGGGATCGCCGCCTTTCTGGAGGTGGCGGGAGGAGCCGCCGCCGTGGTGGCCGCCCTGCCTCTGATGGAAATGGTGCTGGACCTGGTCATGGACCTGCTGTAGTCCGGATCCTGCTCCTGGTCTGCCTTCTGGCTGTTCTGTGCCTCCCGGCGATCTGTGCCGTGGACCTGGAGGACCAAGCCCGGTCCATGGGCCTGGAAGAACCGGAAGAGATGGGGGAGACCTGGACGGGGGAGGTGGACCTGACCCGGGGTCTGGACCTGGGAGAAATATTCCAAACCCTGTACCACCGGGGTCTGGAGCTGGTGAAGGAGGCCGGAAAGGAGGTCCTTCGCAGCTGCCTGCTCATCCTGGTGGTGACCATCCTCTGCGCCCTGGGTGGGACCATGACCGCCGGGACGGGAGGGGACCCCATGAAGGTGCCGGTGCTCACCGCCTCCCTGGCCATCGGGACCATCGCCGTGGGGGATGTGGACTCCCTCCTCCACCTGGGGGAGACGGCCATCGGCCAGATGGAGAGCCTGGGAGATATCCTCCTGCCCTCCGTGGCCATGACCATGGCGGCCAGCGGGTCCCCGGCAGCCGCCGCCGCCAAGTACGGGGCGGCCATCCTCTTTTCCGATGCCCTCATGGCCCTCATCAGCCGGTTTCTCATCCCTCTGGTCTATGCCTTTGGGGCGGTGAACGTGGCCTGGGCGGCCCTGGGCAATGAGGGGCTGAAAAACCTGGGCAAGCTCCTGAAGTGGACGGTGACCACCGCCCTGTCGGTGATCCTTCTGGCCTTTCTGGCCTACCTGAACCTTTCGGGGGTGGTGGCCGGGAGTGCCGATGCCGCCGCCATCAAGGCCATGAAGTTCACCATCTCCAACCTGGTCCCCCTGGTGGGCGGGGTCATCTCGGACACCGCCGAGACCCTCCTGGCGGGGGCCTCCATCCTGCGCAGCACGGCGGGGGTCTTTGGGATGCTGGCCGTGCTGGGGATCTGCCTGGGGCCCTTTCTGAATCTGGGTCTTCACTACCTGGCCTATAAGGTCACCGCCGCCCTGGCCTCTGCCGTGGCCGGGGACAGCCGGGTCATCGGCCTCATCGAGGCCATCGGCACGGCCTTCGGGCTGATTTTGGCCATGACCGGGGCCTGCGGGGTGCTGCTCACCGTGGCCATGATCTCGGCGGTGTCGGTGATGGCGGTATAATAAGGCCCTCTGCCAAGAGAGGCTGGCCTGGGCCATAACTGCATCGGCCCATTCGTACCATCCGCGTTAGCGCCCCCTCATCCGTCACCTGCGGTGACAGCTTCTCCCCAGGGAGAAGCCTTGTCGGTGCCTGAT
>JAFVUT010000293.1 GCA_017502545.1 Ruminiclostridium sp. | reverse complement strand
GACCGGGCATTGACCGGTCCGCAGGACGCACCTACGGAAGCGACATTTGGGGCGAATTGGTAGCATTGTGCGATTTCGCCCGGGATGGTCCTAATCGAACGTCACTACTGCGGAACGGTCGATGCCCGTTCCCTACTTTTCATCGCATATTGTTTTAAGCGTTACAGCCTACTACAACGGACTTTGGGAAAAAATGAAAGGACCACTCCGCTCGGAGTGGTCCTTGGGGTATTGGAATCAGATCAGCCGTTATAGAGCCGGTAGAACAGGAACATGAACAGCAGGGCGAAGGCCATGAGGACACAGCCGACCACGAACAGGAAGCCGAAGCCGGTGACCCGCTTTCCCCGCTTGCGCTGAACATACTCATAGTACTTCTCGCCGTCATCGACGAAGCCCCGACCGGGCAGGAACACGCCCACGGCCTTGCTGCAGGCGTAGCTGAGCATGTCAAAGAAGCCGTTGTTGGCGATCATCATCAGAAATCCGATCATGATGTAGGTAAGACCGGGGATGGTGAAGGCATCACAGAGGATCCGCCAGCGCTCCATGGGGATCTGCAACGACAGATTCCGGCTGGAGCAGTAGATCCAGATCAGCATCAATGCGATGCCGGAGGAGATGCCGTATTTCGCCAGGGCCAGCTTGGTGCGGTTGCTCACAGGCCCAGGGCCTCCTTATAGCGCTTCTCCTCGGCGTCGTTGCAGCGGACGAAGTGACCGGGCTTGATCTCACGCAGGGTGGGCTTGTCCACAGAATAGTCGTGCTCCAGCAGGGAGTTGTAGACGATTCTGGTGCGGTTCTTCTCGGACTGGGGATCGGGCAGAGGAATGGCGGACAGCAGGGACTTGGTGTAGGGGTGCAGGGGATTCTCGAACAGCTCGTCGGACTCAGCCAGCTCGACCATGTGACCGAAGTACATAACGCCGATGCGGTCGGAGAAGTACTTGACCACGGACAGGTCGTGGGCGATGAACAGGATGGTCAGATTCAGACGGTCCCGCAGCTCGTTGAGCAGGTTGATGACCTGGGCCTGGATGGAAACGTCCAGAGCAGAGATGGGCTCGTCGGCGATCAGCATCTCGGGGTTCATGATGACCGCACGGGCCACACCAATTCTCTGACGCTGACCGCCGGAGAACTCGTGGGGGTAGCGACCGGCATGCTCCCGGACCAGACCGACCAGCTCCAGGATCTCATAGACCTTCTCGTCGATGTAGGCCTGGTCGGTGATGCCGTTGATGACCAGACCCTCGGAGATGATCTCCCGGACGGTCATACGGGGGTTCAGAGAGGCGATGGGGTCCTGGAAGATCATCTGGATCTGGGTGACCAGCTTGGTCTTCTTGGCGATGCGGACCTCCTCGGCGTACTGCTTCTGCAGCTTGGCCTTCTCGTCGCCGTTTGCGGCGGCGATCAGAGGCTGGTACTTAGCCTCCAGCTCCTTGATGAGCCGGTCGGCGTAGTCCTTGTCGCAGTTCTTGTGATCGTGCTTGGCCTTGTCGATCTCGGCCTTCAGATCGGCGATGCGCTTGTTGCACATGGCGATCTTCTCCTCGGCATCGGCGGGGCGCTCGGCCTTGAGCTTCTTGATCTCCTGCTTGCACAGGGTGATCTCGTTCTTGTAGCCCTGGATACCGGCGCAGATGCGCTGGCCCTTGAAGTAGATGGAGCCGGCGGTGATGTCGTAGATCTTGATGATGGAGCGGCCGGTGGTGGTCTTGCCGCAGCCGGACTCGCCGACCAGACCGAAGACCTCGCCCTTGTAGATGTCGAAGCTGACGTCGTCAACGGCCTTGGTGGGGCCGAAGTACTGGCACAGATTTTCGACCTTCAGCAGAACTTCACGGTTATTCTCAGCCATTACTGGTCACCTCCATTTTTGGCCTTCATACGGGCAATACGATCGGTGATGATCTTGGGGATCTCCACCTTGGGTGCATCGGGATGGAGCAGCCAGGTAGCGGCCCGGTGAGTCTCGGAGATCTCAAACATGGGGGGCTGCTGCTCGAAGTCGATCTGCATGGCGTACTTGTTGCGGTCTGCAAAAGCATCGCCAACAGGGGGATAGATCATGTTGGGGGGCGTGCCGGGGATGGCATCCAGCTTCTCCTTGGTGTCCAGGTCGGGCATGGAGCTCAGCAGGGCCCAGGTGTAGGGATGGCGGGGATCGTAGAAGATATCCTCGGCGGAGCCGTGCTCGACGATCTTACCGGCGTACATGACGGCGATGTCGTCAGCCATGTTTGCCACGACACCCAGGTCATGGGTGATGAAGATGACGGACAGGTTGCGCTCGACCTTCAGACGGTTGATCAGCTCCAGAATCTGGGCCTGGATGGTCACGTCCAGAGCGGTGGTGGGCTCGTCACAGATGAGGATCTCGGGGTCGGCGGACAGGGCGATGGCGATGACGATACGCTGGCGCATACCACCGGAGAACTCGAAGGGATACTGGTAGAAGCGCATACGGGGCTCGTTGATGCCGACTTCCTCCATCAGCTTGATGGCACGCTCCTTGGCGATCTCACGGGTGACAACGGTGACGACCTTGGAGGCCTTGTCCTTCAGGAACTCGTTGATCTCCTCGCAGCGGGCCTTGGAATCCAGCTTGTCGGAGGAGGCGACCTGAGCAGCGGTCCGGGCCTCCAGGTTGGAGATGACCTTCAGCAGGTCGGCCTTCAGTCCCTCCAGGGGGTAGACGACCTTGGGAACGACCTTCCAGTCCACGGTCTTGCCCTTGGCCAGCAGAGCCTCACGCTTGGCGGTCTGCTTGGCGAAGCGGGCCTCCTCCCTGGGGTTCTGCTTCATATAGTGGAAATACTTGTTGATGCCGCTGACCATGCTGGAGCGGAAGGTGTAGGCCACGGAGTCCTTGTTGATCTCCAGGCGGTCGATGCTGCCCTCGACCTTGTCGGCGACCTTGGCAGCGTAGTCCAGGGCGGCCTTCTTCTCGAACTCGCCGGAGAAGTAGGTCTTGGCCTCAGCCAGAGTCTGCAGCAGCTCGTGCTTGGCCTCCAGGGAGCAGTCGTGAGAGTAGATGACACCAGCATCCTCCAGCTCCACGAACTTGTTCATGAAGTTGTCGTTGAGATAGGCCTCGGCCTTGGCGTTCAGCTCGGGCACGGACACGGCCTGCAGATCCTCGCCGGGATTCTGCATGGCGTAGAAGCCGATGTTGAAGAAATCGGGACGGACCTGCTGCTGCATCTTCTTCAGCAGCTCCTGGACCTCGTGCAGGACGGCGCAGGACTCGGCAGGCATGGTCATCAGCTTGTTGTCGCCGACCTTGACGGTGGTGACGGTAGCCACGCAGCCGGAGACCTTGGAAGCAACCTGAGCCAGGGCATCCTTGTAGCCCTTGGTGTAGAAGGGGTCAGCCATCTTGGACAGGCGCTTGGCGCTCTCCTTCAGCAGAGCCTTCAGATCCACCTTCTGCTTCTTCTCCACACGGAAGATGATGTCCTCGAAGGTGTCGATCAGACCCTCGGCCTCGGCGGCGTTGCCGTTGAAGCTGTTCTCCAGCTTGTTGGCCTCCAGGGCGAACTTGTTGAAGGTTTCGCACATGCTCTTGACCTCGGATGCACGGGCATCGCCGGAGGCCATGGCAGCGGCGTACATATTGGACTCCAGCTGCTTGAGCATATTGCCGAACTCGGCCTTGGCCTCCCGGCGGCTGGCCTTGTTCTTCAGCAGCATGGCCTCGGTGATCTGCTGACCGATCTTGACGATGGGGTTCAGAGAGGACAGGGGGTCCTGGAAGATCATGGAGACTTTGTCACCACGGATCTTGTACATATCGTCCTCGCCGATCTTCAGCAGGTCCTTGCCGTCATAGAGGATCTCGCCGCCCTCGATGATGGAGTTGCCAGCCAGGATGCCCAGGATGGCCTTGGAGGTAACGGACTTACCGGAACCGGACTCGCCGACGATGGCCAGGGTCTTGCCCCGCTCCAGGTCGAAGGAGATGTCCCGGACGGCCTTGACGGTACCGCCGTTGGTGCGGAAGGAGATTTTCAGATTCTTTACTTCTAAGATTTTATCCATAGCTTAGTCCTCCACGCCGCGCAGTGCGGGATTGAATGCATCACGCAGGCCGTTGCCGAACAGATTGAAGCAGATCATCATCAGAGAGATGACCAGTGCGGGGTAGATCATCAGATGGGGGTAGTTGGTCCAGATGGAGCTGGCGTCAGACAGCAGCGTACCCAGAGAGGTGGACTCCGCAGTGCCCAGCTTGACGATGCCCAGGAAGGACAGCATGGACTCGGACATGATGGTCGCAGGGATGGACAGGGACACGCTGGTGATCAGAGTACCCAGGGTGTTGGGGAAGATGTGCTTCCAGATGATACGGGCATCCCGGACACCCAGGGTCCGGGCAGCCATGACGTACTCCTGGTTCTTGAAGCGGTAGAACTGGGTACGGACACGGTAGGCGGTGCCGATCCAGCCGGTGACCACGTAGGCAAACAGCAGACAGGGCAGGGGGCCCACCTTAGCCGACAGGTGCAGCTGGAACAGGGTTGCGACGATGATGAAGGGAACGTTGTTCAGAATGTCGGAAACACGCTCCAGGATCATGTCGACCCAGCCGCCGTAGTAGCCCTCAACGGCACCGTACATGGCGCCCAGCAGGAAGTTGATGACACACACGAACACAGCGACCAGCAGGGAGAGCTTGATGCCGCCTGCGATACGCAGAGCCAGGTCATAGCCCTGGGAGTCGGTGCCCATGATGTAGTTGGGATCGGAGCCGTAGAGGTAGCGGTAGTAGTTGTAGTACAGGACACGGATCTTGAACTGAGCGGTGTCAACGCTGCCGCCGCCGGTGAACTCATGGTCGATGACGTTGCCGTCGGCATCACGCTTGTAGTTATCCTCGAGCATCATGCCGCCCTCCAGGTCGGCCATGGTGATCTCCT
>JAFVUT010000292.1 GCA_017502545.1 Ruminiclostridium sp. | reverse complement strand
GTGTATCTCACGTCCATAAAGGATACGGTCAGAGGGAATAAAAAGAGCAGAAGCCCGGTAGCCTTGTTCCAAATCGTGTGATCCAGCAGCAGGTTCCGTTTGCTGATTCTGAGTCCTGCAATCAGGAAGACCCAACCCCAGATCCAAGCGGGAAGTTGAACTACCGGCAAGACCTTGATGCAGGCGGCTATCAAAAAAATCAGATCAGCCGCAGAATCCAGCTTAACGCCGAAGGGAGTCACGGCGTTGGTCTTCCGGGCAATGGTCCCATCTACCATGTCCGTCAGTCCACAAACCAGATACAGTACCCAAAAGGAAGGGGAGAAGACCGGGCAGAACAGCAGCCCAATACCACACAGGATGCGGCAGCTTGTGACCAGATTGGCCAGATGCTTTCTCACGGAAGATGAATCTTCGGGTTCTTCTCTGCGGCACGGTTCAATACCTTCCCCACCCGCTGAGCATAGGGACCCAGGGCCTCTGCCAGAGCAGCCTCGTCCAGAGAAATTGTGATCTCTTCCGAAACCGCCGTCAGACAGTCAAATAGGGCATCCAGGTTCCCGCCGTACCAGTCAGGAAAGGCCAGCTCCTTGGCCAGATACTGGTGAAGGGCCTCCTTGGTGGGGGCGGTGGTTCCGTCCAGAATGACGACGTTCATGGTCATTCCTCCCCGTAGAGCAGTTCGAAGGATTCGTAGTGGTCGGGGGTGTAGTAGATCAGGCCGTCATCTGAGAAGACGATACGCTTGGGACCCCGGCTGTCAGCCCCCAGGGTGTCAATGTCACACTCGGTGTAGTCCCGATCCTCAGGGAGCAGGCCCTCGTAGTTGCCAAAGTAGTCGCCGCCAATGCACATGCCGGGGGCATAGGGCTCCAGGGAACCGCCCTCCCAGCCCAGGTCACGGGCCTCGTCCTTGGTCATAAAGTTTTCCGGCAGACAGCCGTAGAGGTGGATGTACAGGGCCACATCCTCCTTGGTGGTGTAGGAGCCGTTGGGGTCCAGCTCCGTGACCCCGGCGTTGGAGTCGGTGGTAACCATGGTGGCAGACAGATCATCTGCCCCGCATGCCGCCATGGTGAAGACCATGAACAGGGACAGCAGGGTGAGCAGAAGGGAAGAAAGCTTCTTTTTCATTTTGGGATTCCTCCTGTATTGATTTGATTTCAGTATACAGGAAGTGGCAGAGATTCGCAACGGTTTTCCGGGCAGACTACCATGGGGTGAGAAGAATGAAGTATGAAAACCCGCAGATGGAGGCCTATTTTAATAGCCTGCCCGGGAAGGTCAGGGCCTTCATCCACCGCTCCAAGGCGGAGATCTCCACCCCCGGTGAGCTGATGCTCATTGGGGAACACCTCCGCCACAGTTTGGGGTGCAACGAAGATAAAAAATAGCAATGAGATCCCCTCGGCCTTTGCCGAGGGGATCTCATTGACTATTCATTCAGAAAACGGTATAATAATACAAAAATACATAAGAAATGAGGGATCCTATGCTGGACCCGCGCACCGAACAATACGCACAGCAGCTGGCCCGGATGATTCGCATGGAGACCATCTCCACCCCGGACCAGCCTGACAAATCCATATTCTATCAGTTCCACGACCTCCTCCGGGAGCTCTTTCCCACTCTGTTTTCTGTCTGTACCTTCGAGGACTTTGACGGCAGTTTCCTCCTGCGCTGGCAGGGAAGGGGAGCGGGTCAGCCCATCCTGCTAATGAACCACCACGACGTAGTGGAGGCCCCCGGCCAGTGGACCCACCCGCCCTTCTCCGGAACCATTGCCGATGGCAAGCTCTGGGGCCGCGGCACCCTGGACACCAAGGGCGGCCTGTGGGCCATGCTCCATGCCGCCGAGGAACTGGCCACTGAGGGCTTTACACCCAACAGCGATATTTACTTCCTCTCCACCTGCAACGAGGAACAGGGGGGAGAAGGGGGCGACCATATCTCTCAGGTTCTGGAGGCCCGGGGACTTCGCTTCTCTATGGTCCTGGACGAGGGCGGTATGATTTTGACCGAGCCCATCGGCGGAGCCAAGGGGACCTTCGCCATGGTGGGTGTGGGGGAGAAGGGGTGTGCTGACCTGAAGTTTATCGCCCGCTCCAACGGTGGCCACGCCTCCACCCCAGGGAAGGACACCCCTCTGGTCCGCTTGGGCAAGTTCATGGCGGCGGCAGAGAAGTCCAACTTGTTCCGGGGCGAGATCTCGCCCACCATCCACGCCATGTTCGGCTGTCTCTCCACCTCCATGTCCGGCCCCCTCAAGGTCGTCCTGGGCCATTCCCGGCTCTTTGGGGGCCTTCTGCTGAAGGTGATGCCCATGGTGTCCGGCACGGCCAACGCCATGCTGAAAACCACCATCGCCTTTACCATGGCCTCCGGCTCCCAGGGAACCAACGTCCTGCCCCAGGAGGCCTGGGTCATCGGCAATATGCGCTACTCCCACCACCAGGGAGGGCCGGACAGCATCAAAGTCATTTCTGACCTGGCCAAACAGTTTGACATTGAGACCCAGGTCCTGGATCCTGGATTCCCGTCGCCACTCTCCGATCATAACAGCGACACTTTCCGCCTGGTGGAACGGGCGGTGACAGCCGTGTTCCCCGGGGTGAAGACATCTCCCTATGTGATGACCGGGGCCAGCGACAGCCGATTCCTCAGCCGGGTCTGCGACCACTGCCTGCGGTTCACCCCCTTCCACATCAGTGACCGGCAGCTGGACAGCATCCATGGCATCGACGAGAATGTGGACCTCTCCGTCCTGGCCCCTGCTGTGGACTTCTACCGTTATGTGATGAAGGAGGCCTCAAAATGAGTGAACAGAATCAAAAGGGGCTGAACATCAGCACCCGGTCCTTTATTACGGCCATCGTGGTCATCTTTGTGCTGATGGTGGCCTCCTATATCCTGACCCTGGTGGTCCCCGGCGGATCCTATGCCCGGGTCCCGGATGAAAGCGGCAACCTGATCATCGACACCGCCGGCGGCTTTACTCCCGTAGAGGGGGGCATCCCCTTCTGGAAGTGGCTGCTCTCTCCCATCCTGGTGCTTGGGGCCACGGGCAACGCCACCCTCATCGCCGTCATCGCCTTCCTGCTGGTCATTGGCGGCGTGTTCAACAGCCTGGACCGCTGCGGTCTCATGAAATATATGCTGGATAAGATCACCCACCGGTTCAGCTCGGTCCGCTACCAGTTGATGGCCGTCATCATCCTGTTTTTCATGGGGATGGGCTCCATGATTGGCTCCTTTGAGGAGTGCGTTCCCCTGGTCCCCATTGTGGTGGCCCTGGCTATCAAGCTGGGCTGGGATGCCCTCACCGGCCTGGGCATGAGTCTTTTGGCGGTGGGCTGCGGATTCGCGGCGGGCATTTGCAACCCCTTTACTGTGGGTGTGGCCCAGCAGCTGGCGGGCCTGCCCATGTTCTCCGGCCCCTCCATGCGCATTTTGTCCTTCCTCCTGATCTATGCCCTTCTTCTCTGGTTCGTCCGAGGCTATGCCCGGAAGATCGAACAGCCCATTGAGACCATCCAGGCAGGAGAGTCCTTCCATCGGGATTCCAGGATGGATAAGAGTCTGATATGCTTTGCCGGCATTTTGGGTGTGGGCATCGCCCTCATCCTCTGCTCCGGCTTCATCCCCGCTCTCCAGGACTACACCATGATCATCGTGGCGGTCATCTTCCTGGCGGCGGGCATCGCATCCACCCTTGCCTCCGGTATGGGGGGCAAGGCCCTGGCTAAGACTTCCTGGGAGGGCGTGGTGAGCATCTTCCCGGCGGTCATCATGATCCTTATGGCCTCCTCCATCAAGTTCACCCTGGAGGAAGCCAACGTCCTGGACACCATCCTCCACGGGGCGGTGGATCTGGCGGGGACCATGCCCAAATGGGCGGTGATCCTGTTCATCTATCTCATTGTCTTGGTGATGAACTTCTTCATCTCCTCGGGTTCTGCCAAGGCCTTCATGCTGATCCCTCTGATCGTTCCCATGGCCCAGATTTTTGGGATCTCCACCCAGCTTTGCATCCTGGCCTTTGCCTTCGGTGACGGCTTCTCCAACGTCCTGTACCCCACCAACCCGGTCCTGCTCATCAGCCTGGGCCTGGCCGACGTGAGTTATGGAGACTGGGTCAAGTGGAGCTGGAAGTTCCAGCTGATGAACCTCCTTCTCACCAGCGGCCTCCTCCTGCTGGGTCTGGCTATCGGCTATTAAATGAAAAGTCTCGTATGCGTTAGCATACGAGACTTTTTAGCCTGTCGAAAAAGGCAAGCCTTTTCCGACATAGGGGTTTGCAGCCTGCTGCATCGCATAAATTGTGCACCTGCGGCACACAATTTCCACGTTTGCAGGCTGAGAAGTGTTTTCTGGCACGCACATGTCGCGCCAGAAAACATACTTTACTTTTTTTCGCCGTTGCGACGGCGAAACTCTACGAGGTTTTTTGACGCTCTGGAAAGTCTCGTATGCGTCAGCATACGAGAGCCTTTGCTTACAGATCCAGATATCCCTTCAGAACTCTCAGTGTGTTCCAAACCCCATCCACATGGCTGCGCTCGTAGCCGTGGCTTGCGTAGACACCGGCCCCAATGAGACCATGGCGCAGGTCGTTGCCGGCGCTGAGGGTGGCCTCCACGTCGGAGCCGTAGTGGGGGTAGACATCCACGGCGTAGTCGGCCCCTTCCTTCTTTGCGGCTTCAATGAGCTTGCCTACCACCTCATAGTGGTAGGGACCGCCGGAGTCCTTGGCGCAGATGGAGACCTGGCGTTCGGTGCAGGTGAGCCCCTCGCCCACACAGCCCATATCCACGCTGATGGCCTCGGTGACCCCGACAGGAACAGAGGCAGAACCGCCGTGGCCCACCTCTTCGTAGACCGTTACGTGAACGTAGACCTTCCGCCGGGGAAGGGTCCCGGTGTCCTTTATGAACTTGGCCAGACCCAGGAGGATACCGACCGAGAGCTTGTCGTCCAGGAAGCGGCTCTTGATGTAGCCGGAGGAGGTGATGCGGGTCCGGGGATCAAAGCAGACCATATCGCCTACTTCAATGCCCAGCTTCCGGGTGTCCTCGGCGGAGGACACATCCTCGTCCAGGACTACTTCCGTGGTGTCGAAGGACCGCTTGGTATCCCCGTAGCTGCCGTTCACATGGACGGATGCGTTGCACAGCTGGAGGGTGCCCTCGTAGACCTTGCCCTCCCGGGTGTACACCCGCAGGTTCTCCGCCTCGGCATTCTCTGCCCGCATACCTCCCAGATTGGTCACCCGCAGACGGCCGTTGGATTTGACCTCGGCCACCATGGCCCCCAGGGTATCGGCGTGGGCCTCCAGAAGGAGTCCGTCTTCGGCATCTTCACCGCCCAGGTCAATGAGGACACCGCCCTTTCTGGTGTAGGAAGCGGGAAAGCCCAGGGCAGTGAATTGATCAAAGACCCACTTGGCCGCCTCTTTGGTAAAGCCGGAGGGACTGTCGATGGCCAGAAGTTCGGTGGTCTTCTGGGCGGCGTGATCCGCATAAGATCTCTCTATGGTCATGGAACAACGTCCTTTCTATCTTTTTTTGCATTATACCACGGAAGGGTGCTCTGCACAAGAACATGGCACCGACGAGGATTCGTCGGTGCCATGTTATCATTTCGCAAAAACTTAGTTGGAGGAACGGTTGCTGACCGCCAGTTTGTTCTCCATCTTCTTGATAAGAAGGGAGCATACCGAAGTCAGGATGAAGTAAAGGATCGAGACGATGAGCAGGGGCTCAAAGGAGCGGAAGCTGATGGAGCGCACCGTGGTGGTGATATACATCAGCTCGGCCAGGCCGATGATGGAGACCTGAGAGGACTCCTTGATCACGCTGACGAACTCGTTGCCCAGGGCGGGCAGAATATTCTTCAGCGCCTGGGGGAAAATGATGTTGGTCATGGCCTGACGCTTGTTGAAGCCAAGGCTGCGGGCGGCTTCCATCTGGCCTTCATCGATAGACTGGATACCGCCGCGGACGATCTCACAGACGTAGGCAACACTGTTGATCACCAGGGCCAGCAGACCGGAGAAGAAGCGGCTGAAGTCTGCGCCCAGGAACTCAAAGGTAGGCAGATTGATACCCAGCAAGGGCAGACCGTAGAACACCATAAAGATCTGCACCATCAGGGGGGTGCCGCGGATGAAGGACACATATGCGGTGGCAAAGCCCCGGAGAATGGGGTTGCCGGAGATCTTCATGAGGGCCATCAGACTGCCCAGCACGCTGCTGATGAGAACAGTGGCCAGAGAGAGCATCACCGTCATCAGCAGGGCGTGCAGAAACAGGTCGTCGTATTTCACGAATACATCAACGACAGAAGTCAGGGCATTGATAATTGCAGTGATAATTCCCATAGCATCTGTCCTCCTTACATAACCTTATCCAGGAAGGCCTTCACACGCTCATGCTCTGCGTGCTCAAAGACATCTTCCGGGCTGCCTTCGGTCAGCACATAGCCGCCGTCCAGGAAGATGACCTTGGAGGCAACTTCCCGGGCAAAGCCCATCTCGTGGGTCACGACGAGCATGGTCATGCCGGCCTTGGCCAGATCCTTCATGACCTGCAGAACTTCGCCGACCATTTCGGGGTCCAGTGCGCTGGTGGGTTCGTCAAAGAGGATGATCTCGGGATTCATGGCCAGGGATCTGGCGATGGCGATGCGCTGCTTCTGACCGCCGGAGAGGCTGGCGGGGTACATATCCGCCTTCTCACGGAGGCCGACCATGTCCAGCAGTCTGTCTGCCGTGGCATT
>JAFVUT010000291.1 GCA_017502545.1 Ruminiclostridium sp. | reverse complement strand
CATCCGTTTCGTTTATATATTGAAATCAATCTTCTGCCTTTGCGGCGGCCTCTTCCTGGGCGATCTCCTTCAGCAGCTTCTTGTCTGCCTTGGAGGACAGGTCCAGCTTCTCATACATGTCAGGACGGCGGTCCCGGGTGCGGATGATGGCCTGCTTCCGGCGCCACTTGGCGATGTTGGCGTGGTGGCCGGAGAGGAGGATGGGGGGAACTCTCCTGTCGTGCCAGACTTCCGGGCGGGAGTACTGGGGGCACTCCAGCAGACCGTCCCAGTGGCTCTCCTCGGTGAAGCACTCGGGATCGGACAGAACACCGGGGACCAGGCGGCAGACGGCATCTGCCACGGCCATGGCGGGGATCTCACCGCCGGTGAGGACGAAGTCGCCCAGGGAGATCTCCTCGTCCACGCACTCCTCGATGAAACGCTCGTCGATGCCCTCGTAGTGGCCGCAGACCAGGATCAGACAGTCGTAGTCCTGGTGGAGCCGCTTGGCGTCAGCCTGCTTGAAGACCTTGCCGGCGGGGGAGAGGTAGATGGTGTGGACCCGCTTGCCCTCCAGCTCGCAGATGTGCTTCCAGCACTGGTACAGGGGGTCTGCCTGCATGACGGCACCCCGGCCGCCGCCGTAGGGGTAGTTGTCTACCTGCTTCTGCTTGTTCAGGGTGTAGTCCCGGATCTGGTGGCAGTCAATGCGGATGATGTCCCGTTCCTGGGCCCGGCCCAGGATGGACTCGCACATCATGTCCCCCACCACATCGGGAAAGAGGGTCATGATGTGGACATGGTACTGAAACTGGCCCATGGGCTCACATCCCTTCGATGAGGCGGACCCGGATATAGCCCCCATCCACGTTGGTCTCGATGACAAACTCGGGAACGGCGGGGATCATGTGGGTCTGCTTGCCTCCCTTGACCACGTAGACGTTGCTGGCGGGAGGGGTGAGGACGTCGTCGATCTTACCCAGGACCTCGCCGGTGTCGGCATCCCGGACTTCCAGACCGTACAGGTCAGCCAGGAAGAAGGCCCCTTCCTCCAGCTCGATGTCCTCCCGGTCGATGCAGACCACCTTGTCCCGGAGCTTCATGGCGTCGTTGATATCAGCAATGCCCTCAAACTTCACCAGCACGCAGTTCTTGTGCACCCGGGCAGAGTGGATCTCCCAGGGCTTGCCGTCAATGTAGAGGGCATCAAATTCCAGTAAAAATTCCGGGTCATCTGCCCAGGGCATGATCTTCACTTCGCCGGCAATGCCATGGGTGTTGACGATCTTGCCGGTCTCCAGAAAACGATTCTTCAAGAGAAAACCTCCTTTGAATAGGAAAAAATGGCGGACGCAAACGCGCCGCCATTCTTCAGCAAGGGGGATCCTTGCCTTAGTCCATAATTTCGACGGAAACCTTTTTGCCCTGGCGCTGGGCGACAGAGCGCATCAGTGTGCGGATTTCCTTGGCGATACGACCCTGACGGCCAATCACCTTTCCCATGTCACTGGGATCGACCCGGAGCTCAAGCACAACATTACCGTCCGATTCCGTCTCCTGTACGTCCACGGCCTGGGGGTGTTCCACCAGATTTTGGGCGATATAAGTGAGCAAGTCCTTCATGTGCCCTCCAAATCAGATGACATTAGCCTTCTTCAGCAGAGCCTTAACGGTTTCGGTGGGCTGTGCGCCGGTCTTGATCCAAGCCTGAGCGCGCTCAACGTCAACCTTGATAGCTGCGGGCTCCTGCTGGGGATCGTAAGTGCCGATCTCTTCAATGAAGCGGCCGTCACGGGGATAACGGGAGTCTGCAACGACGATACGGTAGAAGGGGTTCTTCTTGGAGCCCATTCTGCGAAGTCTCATCTTAACCATGTTACTTTCACCTCCAAATGAATTACATTGTTATGGAACCGCATAAGCGGAAACCAATCGTTTACCTAAAGGGCAGGCCGGGCATTCCCCCGGGGAAACCACCGGGCATCTTGCCGAACTTTCCTTTCCGGCGCTTGCCGGCCATTTTGGACATCTGCTTGGTCATCTGCTGCATCATTTCATATTCCTTCAGCAGACGATTCACAGAGACCACCTGCAGACCGCAGCCGGCGGCGATGCGCTTCTTGCGGCTGCTGTTGAGGATCGAGGGGTTCTCTCGTTCCTGGGGAGTCATGGAGAGGATGATGGCCTCGGTGTGGGCCAGTGCCTTCTCGTTGATGGATGCTCCCTCCAGGGCCTTGGCGTTCATGCCGGGCATCATGCTCAGCAGTTCCTCCACAGAGCCCATGCTCTTGACCTGGACCAGCTGGTCGTAGTAGTCCTGCAGGGTGAAGCGGTTCTTCTTCAGCTTCTCGGCCAGTTCCATGGCCTTCTGCTGGTCGAACTGCTGCTCGGCCTTCTCAATCAGGGAGAGCATATCGCCCATGCCCAGGATACGGGAGGCCATTCTGTCAGGATGGAAGACCTCGATGTTGTCCAGCTTTTCGCCCATGCCCACGAACTTGATGGGCTTGCCGGTGACAGCCTTGATGGACAGGGCTGCACCGCCTCGGGCATCACCGTCCAGCTTGGTGAGGACCACGCCGCTGATATCCAGTGCTTCGTCAAAGGCCTTGGCGGCGTTGACGGCATCCTGGCCGATCATGGCGTCCACCACCAGCAGGATCTCGGTGGGGCTGACTGCCTCCTTGATGGCCTGAAGCTCTGCCATGAGGGCTTCGTCCACGTGGAGACGGCCTGCGGTATCCAAAAAGACCATGTCATTGCCGTGCTTTTTGGCGTGCTCGATGGCCTCTTTTGCGATGGTTACGGGGTTTTCCTGTCCCATTTCAAAGACAGGGATGTTCAGCTGCTCGCCGACCACCTTTAACTGCTGGATAGCAGCGGGACGGTAGATGTCACAGGCTGCCAGCAGGGGCCGCTTGCCGTTCTGCTTGCGCATGAGACCGGCCAGCTTGGCGGCGTTGGTGGTCTTACCGGCACCCTGCAGACCCACCATCATGACGACTGTGGGGGGCTGGGATGCGATGGTGATCTTGGCGCTGCTGCCGCCCATCAGGTCGATGAGCTCCTGATTGACGATCTTCACGATGGCCTGGCCGGGGGTCAGGCTCTCCAGGACCTCGGCGCCGACGGCCTTTTCGGTCACGCCCTTGATAAAGTCCTTGACCACCTTGTAGCTGACGTCAGCTTCCAGCAGAGCCAGTCGGATCTCACGCATGGCCTCCTTTACATCGGCCTCAGTGAGACGGCCTTTGTTGCGGAGTTTTTTGAACGCGGAGGAGAGTTTTTCGGTTAAGCCTTCGAATGCCATAAAAACTCACTCCCTTTCCAGATCTTCCATGGCTTCGCTGAGTTGGGTGCAGAGTTTTTCCAGTTCGTTGTCTTTCAGCCGGTCCCGGTTGAGTTCCTCGATCCGGGAGGTGAGCTCCCGCAGGGTGGACACTGTGGCTCGGGTCTGGTGAAAGCGCTGGATGAGACCGGTCTTTTCCTCGATGTCCTCCAGGGTCTTTACTGCCCGGACGATGATGTCACGGACACCCTGCCGGGTGATCTCGTAGTTTTCTGCGATCTCAGCCAGAGAGAGGTCATCGTTGTAGTACAGGTCGTAAAACTCTTTCTGCCGCGCGGTGAGCAGATCCCCATAGAAATCATAGAGCATAGCCATTCGATATGCCTGGTTTTTCATGGTGTGCCCTCCTGTGTGCGGCCTGTAAAGTTGTTTTCCTTTACAACAGTGACTATCCTACAGGATTTTCATCATTTTGTCAAGATAAAATTGACAGGAAATTGTATAAAAAAGGACCGTCCAGGACAATATTTACTGGAATTGTTGCCATGCCTTTACAATCCCGCAGATTGTGGTACAATATAAACTATTATAGTGTGCAATTCTTTTGGGAAGCGCACCTGTTGAGATCCCCGAAGGAGGGAAACCATGCTACCCATTTACGAACGTACCCTGGCCCCCGGCATTGTGCTCCGGGCGGTCCAGACAAAAAAATTCAAGACCTCTATGCTGGGCATTACCTTCCTGGAGCCTTTGGCCGAGGAAACAGCATCCTTGAATGCCCTGCTGCCCAAGGTCCTCCGTCGAGGGACCCGGCATCACCCGGATATGGAGACCCTGTCTGCTGCCCTGGACGACCTCTACGGCGGCGGCATCGAGCCCCTCATCCGCAAGAAAGGGGAGACCCAGTGCATCGGCTTCTGGGGGAGCTTCCTGGATGATGCCTATGTGCCCGGTGACTCTCATATTCTGGAGTCTGCCGCCGCCCTGCTGGGCGAGATCGTCCTTCAGCCTGCCGGGGAAGGGGAGACCTTCCTGGTGGAGTATGTGGAGAGCGAGAAGGCCAACCTGGTGGACAAGATCCGCAGTGAGGTCAACGACAAGCTCCAGTATGCCATGTCCCGTCTTCGTGGGCAGATGTGCGAGGGAGAGGCCTACAGCATCGAGAAGCTGGGCACCGAGGCCCAGGCCCAGGCCATCACCGCAGACAGTCTGTATGCTCGCTATCGTGAACTGCTGGAGACTGCCCCTGTCTACCTTTACTATTGTGGATCTTCTGATCCTGACCGGGTGGAGGCGGCCTTCCGCAAGGCCTTTGCCGCTCTTCCCCAGGGCCAGCGGAAGGGGATCCCCGTGCCCGTGGCTGTGGCCCAGCCCAAGGGTGCGGTCCGTCGGTTCTCCGATGCTATGGAGGTCTCCCAGGGCAAGCTCACCATGGGCTTCCGCACCGGCGGGGGATTCTCTGATCTGGAGACCGTTGCCCGGTTTATGCTTTTTAACGCCATCTTCGGCGGCAGCACCGACTCCAAGCTCTTCCTGAACGTCCGGGAAAAGCTCTCCCTGTGCTACTTTGCCAGTTCTTCCCTGGCCTTGAGCAAGGGGATCCTGCTGGTCTACTCCGGGGTGGAGTTTGCCAACTTCCAGACCGCCGAAGATGAGATCCTGGCCCAGCTGAAAGCCTGCCAGACCGGGGACATTACCCCCGAAGAACTGGAAGCCGCCCGCCGCTCCGTGGTGGGAAGTCTCCGGGCCTCTCTGGATGCCCAGGGCCGTCTGGAGGAATACTGGGTGAACCGGTTCGTCACCGGCACGGCCTACACCCCTGAGGATCTGGCCGAGGCTGTAGAACAAGTCACCCTGGACCAGGTGGTGGAAGCCGCCTGCCAGGTGAAGCTGGACAGCATTTACACCCTGCGGGGAAAGGAGGGCTGAGCCGTGATCAAACACACCTATGAACGGATCGGGGAGACCTTGTACGAGGAGACCCTGGAAAACGGTCTGCGGGTCTATGTTTTCCCCAAGCCCGACTTTGGCAAGTGCTACGCCTTCTTTGCCACCCGTTACGGCGGCATGGACACCCGGTTCCAGCTGAACGGTCAGTGGCTGGAAACCCCCATGGGCATTGCCCATTACCTGGAGCATAAGATGTTCGACACCCCCGACGGGGGCAACGCCCTTCAGGTCCTGTCTGCCTCCGGTGCCTCTCCCAATGCATTTACCAGTGCGGCCATCACCGGCTATCACTTTGAGTGCACCGAGGGATTCTGGGAGAACCTGCGGACCCTGCTGGAGTTTGTCTCCGTCCCGTATTTTACCGAGGAGAGCGTCCGGAAGGAGCAGGGCATCATCACCCAGGAGATCCGCATGATGGAGGACAACCCCGGCCGTCAGTCCTACCGGATGCTGCTGGAATCCCTCTATCAGAACCATCCCATCCGGAATTCTGTGGCAGGTTCCGTGGAGTCTATCGCCCAGATCACGGCAGAGACTCTGTATCACTGCCACGAGGCCTTCTATACCCCCTCCAACATGGTCCTGTGTGTGGCGGGCAATGTGGACCCGGAGCAGGT
>JAFVUT010000290.1 GCA_017502545.1 Ruminiclostridium sp. | reverse complement strand
GGTCATGAACAGCAGGCTCTCAGCCAGAGCGGTCTTGCCGCTGCCGCTGTGACCCAGCAGACAAACGTTACGGATGTTTTGCACGGAATAACTCATAACAAATTCTCTCCTTATTTATAATTGGGGGCGGGAGATGCATTCCCGTCCGCAAACGGGGACATTATCGCCAATAGATAGAGTATACATCAAGACTGGAAAGCTGACAACACATAAATGAAAATTTTACAAAAAAACCTGTAAAAAAGATAACGGAAATGGGCATTCCGTGGTTGTCAGGGGAGGGTGGTCTCCGTCACGAAACCATTCGTGCAGGACACAGAGAACCGGAAAACCTCTCCCGTGTGGGGATCCGCTGCCCGGAAGAGCCAGAGATCCCCCTCTTCCGGAGGTGTTTCAGGGGTCAGGTCCAGGGACAGGCCCCTCTGGGCCAGGTGATCCTCCAGCAGAGCCAGGGCCTCCTCCTGGGTGAAGGGCTCGGTCTTGGTCTTCTCCTCCTCGGCCGCGGACTGGCTTTCCTCCAGGGTGGCCCCGGCGGTTTCCCCGCCTTCGGCAGGCTCCGTGTCCATGACCATGGACTCGGGGGCTTCCGCAGCATCTCCTTCGGCAGCGCTCTCTGCAGAACCGCCAAAGGGCAGGAACTGAGGGGTGATGGCCACTGCCAGCAGGACCAGGACAGCGGCGCAGACGGCAGCTGCCCAGGGGCGTTTTTTCCTGTTGGGCTGGATGGTCCCGGTTTCCAGCCGGGCCATGACAGAGGCCATCAGCTCCTGGGGAGGATCAAAGGACAAGTCCCTCAGCCGCTCGTGGAGGGAGGTCAGGTCCCGGTCCAGTTTTTGGCAGTCCGGGCACCGGGCCAGATGGGCTTCCAGAAGAGGCCCATCCTCTTCGGTCAGATACCCGTCCAGCCGGGCGTTGATGAGTTCTTCGCAGCGTTCACAGGTGATCATCGGCCATCCCTCCTTTCGTAGAGTTAGACGGAGGAGCCTCCAAAAGGTTCCCCTCTGCCAGGAGTTTGTCCCGCAGTGCCCGGCGGGCCCGGGCCAGACGGGACTTCACGGTGCCCACTTCGATCTCCAGTACCTGGGCGATCTCCTTGTAGTCCAGACCGTCCACCTCACGGAGAATGAGGACCACCCGGTGGAGTTCCGGCAGTTCCGCCAGAGCCTTTCGCAGGATGGCCTCTTCCTCCCGGCGGATCACGATCTCTTCCGGGGAGGGGGCGGTGTCCCGGATGGGGACCAGGTCGGGGTCATCCAGGGACAGGTCCCCCCGGCGTTTCTTCTCCCGGCGGTAGTGGTCGGTGGAGGCGTTGAGGGTCAGCCGATAGAGCCAGGTGGAAAAGGCGGACCCTCCCCGGAATTGGGGGAGGGCCTTCCAGACCTTTAGAAAGACGGTTTGGGTGATCTCTTCCGCATCGTGGTGATGGCCGGTGCAGCCCAGAGCCAGGTTGTAGACCCTGGGGCTGTGGAGACCCATAAGGGCCTCGAAGGCTTTTCGGTCTCCCTCCTGGGCCTTTTGCAGGAGGAGGCGGTCATCGGTCATGGTCGTCGTCCTTCAGTTCCCGTTTGATGCCGGCGGTGACCCGGTAGACATCCTCCAGGGTGGTGATCCTGGAGATCTCGCTCTTCCAGTAGTTGGCATGGGGGACCCCCTTCAGATACCAGGCGTAGTGCTTCCGGGCCTCCAGACAGGCGATCTTCTCGCTCTTGTACTGGGCGGCCATCTCAAACTGCTTCACGGCCACATCGCACCGATCGGCCAGAGGAGGCAGGGGAGGAATGGGTTCTCCCGCAATGGCGGCCTTGGCCTGCTGGAAGATCCAGGGGTTGCCGAAGACACCCCGGGCGATCATAACGCCGTCGGCCCCGGTATACTTGAGGATGTGGGCGGCGTCCTTGCCGGAGAACACGTCGCCGTTGGCGATGACCGGGATGGAGAGGGCGTTCTTCATCTCCCGGATGTAATCCCAGTTGGCGGTGCCGGAGTACATCTGGACCTTGGTGCGGCCGTGGAGGGTGATGGCGGCCACCCCCAGGCTCTCCAGCATCCTGGCCAGCTCCAGGCAGACGATGTTGCCCTTGTCCCAGCCCAGACGCATTTTCACCGTGACCGGTTTGCCTCCGGCCCCCTTGATGGTGGCCTCTGCCACCCGGCAGGCCTTGTCCAGGTCTTTCAGCAGGCCGGAGCCGTCGCCGTTGTTGGCTACCTTGGGAACGGGGCAGCCCATGTTGATGTCCAGGATGTCCGCCCCGGAGACCTTCATGGCGATCTCGGCGGCTTCCTGCATACACACGGGGTCACTGCCGAAGAGCTGAACGCCCGCAGGGTGTTCTCCCTCCTCCAGGCGGAGGAGAGGGAGAGATTTTTTATCCTGATAGCACAGGGCCTTGGCGCTGACCATCTCGGTGATGGTGTAACCGGCGCCCAGCTCCCGGCATATGCTTCGGAAGGCGATATCCGTTACCCCGGCCATGGGGGCCAGGACCAGGGGGGAATCGATGTGTACAGAACCGATCTGCACGGGGATCACCTCGTTTTCTTAGGTTTAATGTCTAATGATACCATAGAATGTACAATTCTGACAAGGTTTCTCTGTGGGTATTTCGGATTGCAATCGGCGGGAAATGTGATATGATACCATAGACATGATTCGACGGGAAAGGAGGGTGACCTGTGTCGCAAAAGTGGAAATACAAGCCCAAGGGGATGTTTCGGGAAGTCTATGCCGAAATGATCTTCAGCGCGGAAAGTCTGCGCATCAATGCCCGGGCCATCTTCTTCGCCCTGGGTGTGGGCATGGTGGTGGGGGTCATCGGCGGCTTCTTCTCCCGCCTCCTGGGTCTGTCGGATGTGTTCCGAAACAATGTGTCCTGGAGCATCTTCCTGCTGCCTCTGGTGGGTCTTGCCATCGTCTGGCTCTACAAAAAGGGCGGCATCAAGACGGCGGGCGGCACCGACATCGTCGTCCAGGCTGCCCGAGGGGAACAGCCGGTCTCCCGGCTTCTGGCCCCGGTCATTTTTGTCTCTACCCTCCTGACTCACTTCTTCGGCGGTTCTGCCGGCCGTGAGGGTGCGGCCCTCCAGCTGGGCGGTTCCCTGGCGGAGGTGGTCCGTCATATTTTCCGGCTGGGTGACGAGTTTGAGGATCTGGCCGTCATGTGCGGCATGAGCGCCGGTTTCTCTGCCGTCTTCGGCAACCAGATCTCCGCCGTGATCTTTGCTCTGGAGATCTCCTGTGTGGGTATGCTCCCCATGGGTGCTTTCCTGCCCTGTGTATTCTCTTCCATTGTGGCCGGAGAGGTGGCCCAGCTGTTGGGCTGCCACGCTGTGACCTTTACCCTGGTTTCCTCCCCGGAGGATGCCCTGTTTTTTGTCCGTGTCCTGATCCTGGCAGTGGCCTGCGGCCTGCTGAGCATCGTTGTGTGCTATACCTTTGCCGGTGTCCGCCAGCTCTTCGAGCGGTTTTTCCCCGATCCCTACCTGCGGGTGGTGGTGGGCGGCTGTATCGTGATCGCCCTGACTCTTCTGTTGGGTACCCGGTACTACTTAGGCAGCGGTCAGGCCCTCATCGACCAGTCCATTGGCCAGGGCCAGGCCCTTCCCTGGGACTTTGCCCTCAAAATGATCCTGACGGCCATCACCCTGGGGGCGGGCTTCAAGGGCGGTGAGATCGTCCCGGCCTTTGCCATCGGTGCTTCCTTCGGCTGTGTGCTGGGGCCTGTCCTGGGGCTGGACCCGGCCTACGCCGCCGCCATCGGCATGGTGGCCGTCTTCTGCGGTGTCACCAACTGCCCCCTGACCTCCCTGGTCCTGGGCTTTGAGGTCTTCTCCTTCTGCAACCCCGAGGGATTCCTGGTGGCAGTGGCCGCCAGCTTCCTGGTCTCGGGCTACAGCGGTCTGTATTCCAAACAGAAGTTCGCTTTCTCCAAGGTGGCCGACTCCACCGGCACCATTCCCAAGGAAGAAAACATCCGATTATAATGACCCAAAAGAAAGAACCGATGACCGCATATGCGGTCATCGGTTCTTTTGTTATGTGCGGATAGGATCAGTTGGAAGGATTTACTTTGCAACGGTCTCGCAGAAGCGGGCCAGGATGGTGGCAGACTGTGCACGGATGGCGCCGCCCTTGGGAGCCAGGGTGTCCTTGGTCATGCCGGTGATCAGACCTTCGCCGCAAGCCCACTGCATGGCTTCCACAGCATATTTGCTGATGGAAGCGTAGTCCTTGTAGCTGAGGATGTTGGTGTCGTGAGCCGCAGAGGTGTCATAGTCCTTGTAGTCGGCATAGCGATACAGGATGGCAGCCATCTGCTCGCGAGTGATGCTCTGGGTGGGAGCGAACTTGCCCTCGCCAATGCCGTTGACGATGCCGTTCTGAGCGGCCCAGATGATGGCCTTGGTGTACCATTCACCATTCGCCACGTCGGAGAAGGGGTT
>JAFVUT010000289.1 GCA_017502545.1 Ruminiclostridium sp. | reverse complement strand
CGAAGGTCTCTGCCCTCCGGGACAAGCTCATGGCCGGTCTGGCCCAGATCCCCCACGGGGAGCTGAACGGCCACCCCACCCAGCGACTCCCGGGCAATGTGAACTTCTGCTTCGAGGGCATCGAAGGGGAGTCCATGCTCCTGCTGCTGGATGACAAAGGCATCTGTGCCTCCTCCGGCTCGGCCTGCACCTCCGGGTCTCTGGACCCCAGCCATGTGCTCCTGGCCATCGGCCGCCCCCATGAGGTGGCCCACGGTTCCCTCCGGCTGTCCCTCTGCCACGAGAACACCGAGGAAGAAATCAACACGATCATCGAAGCCGTCACCCAGGTGGTGGCTTACTTAAGAACCATGTCCCCCCTGTGGCGGGACCTTGAGAAAGGAGTTAAGCCCCATGTTATACAGTGAAAAGGTTATGGACCACTTCCGCAACCCCCGGAATGTAGGTTTTATTGAGAATGCCGACGGTGTCGGCGAAGTGGGCAACGCCAAGTGCGGCGACATCATGAAGATCTATCTGAAGATCGACGACGATGTGGTCACCGACGTGAAGTTTGAGACCTTCGGCTGCGGCAGCGCCATCGCCTCCAGCTCCATGGCCACCGAGCTCATCAAGGGCAAGCCCGTGAGCGAGGTCATGCAGCTGACCAACAAGGCGGTGGTGGAGGCCCTGGACGGTCTGCCCGCCGTGAAGGTCCACTGCTCCGTCCTGGCGGAAGAGGCCGTGAAGGTTGCCCTGAAGGACTACTTTGACAAGAACAGCATCCCCTATGATGCCAAGCAGTTCCCCGACTGTGACCACTGCGAGGTATGTCATATGTAAAAAAGACAAAAGCCGCTGCGAGAATTTCTCGCAGCGGCTTTACCATATTAAAGTGAAACACTCATTGAATAATGTACTTGACCGTGTTCATCATCCAATATGTCCTTTATCACAATCAACTCTAAGGATTGCATCATATACACCATTGCCCATATTTCATCAAATTGCGCCGAGAGTCCATGGTATCCGTTCATCAAATCAAATGCGATATCATACGGCGAAAAATCGGGAGCACCACATTGATGATTGTCTTTTAGTATTTCAGCAATAGCCTTTGCCAATTTTGAGTTCCTCACGGCGGTCTCATAAGAGAAATCCTGCAACAGCTCGCACTCAAATTCATACATACTGTCATCTTTATCCGGACTATACCAATACAAATAAAGAAATATTGACGACTCAAGATTATCTCCATTTACGGGATTCCATTTTTTCATAATTTTATAGAATCGAACCATGAAATTATGAAGTGTACGGAAATCATTTTCGGATAAAAAACTGCCTTGGCGGATCATAAAATGTGTTTCGTTATTTCTCAGTTGCTGCAACAACATGAGTTCCGTTTTTAATGTTTCTCCAGCTTCAAGACTACTTCCAAATATTCTTTTATGGGACGAAATCAGTTCGTTGAATTGAATTGTATGGAATTTTGAAAGCTCGTCATCTGACAAAGATTCAAAAAAGCGATTTAAGTTTGTTGCCCTAAAATAATCGAGCAACAATTTGGCATCGGCTTCGTTTTTGGGCTTCCTCACTTCGGCAATACTGTGGTCATTATTGTTCAACAGCATTTGTTTCATAATAAGCTCGACAGCATTATGAAGCGATGACACAAAATTCTTCTGATATTGGAGCGTTGCCTTTCCGTCTTTTATATCATTACAATAACGTATAGCTGCCGCCCATGCTTCAAAGGCGTTATCCATCAATATTGGTCTCATAGTTTGCTCCTTTTTCAAAAGCAGATACCCATGTCAACGGATAGAACAACCATTGACATGGGCGATTGGTTCCGCTATTAAAGATAATTTTGCAGTTTCTCTTTGTTATAATTAAGGATTTCCGAATGATCTAAGCTGGTGTGCGGATATTTAGGATTGGTAACCGCAGCAATATGTATCACACCATTTGAGAAGGTCACTTTTTTAGTTTCCAAATAGGTGGTGAATGTTGAATCACTTAGATTTCCATTAAACATACATTGGTCATATAGATTATCTGACATTTTTCCAGTTTCCAAGTATTCATCATAATTATGGAGAGAAAATGCCATTGGTGTGTGAAGATTTTGATATAAATTACGTTCTAACTTTGCATAAGGGTTGTTAGGATTGTTTTGATATACATCATCGGTAATATTACGTCGATGTTGCAGCAAAGGAGCATATTCCTTCATAAGTACTTTGAGTTCGTCTTTAAGTCCAAGTACGGATAATATTTGGCACATATTTGTTACGATCATTGAAATTGTGTCTGCCTCCGTACACCAGACCACAGAGAACTCATCTTTTTTGCAATCCGCATTGGCTTTCCTTAACGTTTGACTTTTTAGCGCAATATCAAATAACCGATATGCATTGTATAGGTTACCTGTAACCAGTTCAACCTCCGCAAGATAAACGCAATAGAAATCTTTCACAATTTGCACCTTGGGATCTTTTTCATCGGCAAATTTAAAGAACCATGTTATTTGCTCTCTTAATTGTTGCGCAACGCACCGTTTGTATTTTTCACCCGTAAGCGGAATCTTTTCATAATAGACTTCATCGTATACAAAATAATCTCTGTTATCCCACAGGTACGCCTGCATCAGCAAATCAATCATACGGGCTCTAATACTATAATTTTGCCTGTCTTGATAAAGCTTTTTACTCAACTCAGAATAGCTACAAAATTGGTTCAATATCGTAAGAGAATCGATTTCATCATCCAGAGAGATGTTTTCGTCATTCAGCTGTTCAAGAAATTCAATGAGGTCAACAGAAGAGCGCGAGGTTGTCGCCAACTGATATTTTGTGAGTAATTCCTTCAACTTGATACCATCGATCAGTTCGATAGGCTTGCCTTCGGCAAACCCGATAGCACTTTTTGTGAAATGGCCGGTTGTCATCAAAATGCCCTTATTCGCCCTCTCTGACATAACAACACCATACAGGTCTCGAATAATCGGTTCTCCAACACTACCCGCATATCTTTTGCACTGAATGATATACCTACCGGCCAAAAGGGGTTGATGATTATAAGCAATCAAATCAATGCCCCCATCACCACTTGCCTTTGTAGTTTGAGTTGTGAATCCCATTTTTTCAACAAGCGCCTGGCAAACATTTTCGAATTCTATTCCGCTGAGGTTGTCAACATCAACACCAATGGATTCCGCAAACGCTTCTCGTTGTGTTCTCTCCTCTTCTTCTGCTAAAGCTTTCTGCATGATTTTCTTTACCTTGGCATCCTGGTCCAACAAGGTCTTGAGCATATCCATATCTGTTTGCAGCCAATCATCTTGCTGATCCAAATAGCCAATAGAAATCATGTATTTCAGCTTGGCAATATAATCATCGATTTTCTCAATATACCAAATATTTTCCGGATGACCACCCAAAGAAATAAACTCTTCAATCTTCTTTTTGCACTGTTCAATGTCTCTTCGTTCTGCATTAACTGCAGCCTTGCCTTCATCGTAAATACCAGCTCTTTGAGAATAGCTATCCTTTACCCCCAATTCTCGCAAATAGTCATTGAATTCGATATCCATTTCCAAACATTCATTAAACAAGCTATTCTTCTTGTCTAAGCATTCATGCTCCTTTTGGCTATCCCTAATTGCATTTGCGGCCATCGAGCCTAAAAATGATTTCAAAAACCCCACAATACTCACCTCTTTCTTCTTCAATTATGCCAAATCCACTTTCCAAATTCAATGTTTTTACAAAAGTGGTAAATAGAATTTTCAGCCCCTATACTACCCCAATCCTCCGGCAAACAATACGCCCGCAGAAACTGTTACGTTCCTGCGGGCTATATTCTAAATTGTTACGATATTACCGTATCGGCAGTGATTCGCCCTCTCAGTCACCTTCGGTGACAGCTCTCCCAGAGGGAGAGCTAAGGGGTTGCAAAACCCTCAACGTTGTCGTAGGGGCGCTTCAAGAAGCGCCCGCCGCCCATAGACCTCTAACCACGTTTCGGGCGATTCGTGAATCGCCCCTACAAATCAATCCGTGGTGGATGTATACCCAAACATCCCGTCCTCCCGGAGGATCTGCTTCACCGTCCCCTCCTGGATGAGGAGTTCCAGGTGGGCCAGGGCCTCACCAACGGCGAACCACTTCTGGTTCAGGGGGAAGTCCTCCCAGCTCTTGGCCCGGATGTCCCAGGTCATGCGGCCGGTGATGTCGTAGGCCGTCATGCCGGGGTATTTCTCCACGATGGACAAGGTCTCAGCCACCCGGTTCCGGTGGTGGACCAGGAGCTGGTCGATGCGGGTGTTCAGATCTCCGCTGTGCCGGTGGGCGGGCAGGGCCAGCTTGACGGGATATGCCCGGATGCGCTTGAGGCTCTCTAAGTACCGGCCCAGCATATTGTCCATGTTGGCCCAGACGGAAATGTTGGGGGTAATATCAAAGAGGACGTGGTCTCCGGTAAAGAGGATGCCCTCCCGCTCCATCCACAGGCAGAGCTGGCCGGGGGCATGGCCGGGGACCGACAGGACCTCCAGCTGATAGTCTCCAATGGTAAAGACCTCCCCCTCCTTCACGGGGGTGTAGGCGCTGATGTCCAGCTGGGGACCCAGGTTCCGGGCGGGGTTGGTTTGGGTGATGACTGCCACCTCTTCGGCAGGAAAGCCCTCCTTCAAAAAGCGCTTGTCCATCTCCACCCAGAACCAGTCCTCAAAGGCCTGGGCGGTGAAGGGGTGG
>JAFVUT010000288.1 GCA_017502545.1 Ruminiclostridium sp. | reverse complement strand
TGGTACCTCCTTATCCCAGCAGGGTCAGTAGCCGGCCCAGGGTGCCGGTGGCCATGAGGATGCCCACCAGGACCAGGAATCCGCCGCAGACCTTGTTGATGGTGTCATAGTGCTTTTTGATCCAGTCAAAGGCCGATTTCAGGGTGTCGATGAGGACGGCGCTGAGGACGAAGGGGATCCCCGGACCCAGGGAGTAGACCAGCAGGAGGAGCATTCCCTCCAGCACATGGCCCTGCTGGGAGGCCAGCATGAGCGCCGATCCCAGGAAGGCCCCCACGCAGGGGGTCCAGCCCACGGAGAAGATGACCCCGAAGAGAAGGGCGGAGAAAAAGCCCATGTCCCGGGTCTTCACCGACCCTCTCATCCCCTGGAACAGGTTCCACCGGAAGACCCCCAGGAAGTTCAGGCCGAAAAGGACGACCACCAGGCCGGAAATGAGATTCACTGCGGTTTGATATTCATGGAGAAAACTCCCCACGGTGCCTGCCAGGGCTCCCATGGCCACAAAGACCACCGTAAAGCCGGTGACAAAGCCAAAGGCCCCCTTCAGGGTCCTGGCTGTGGTCCGCTCACCACCCCCGGCAAAGTAGGACAGGTAGATGGGGAGCATGGGCAGCAGGCAGGGAGAAATGAAGGTGATGATCCCTTCCAGAAAGGAGATCACATACTGCATCCGACCTCCTCCTTTCTTTTGCGTTGGTTACCTTTCTATTGTACCATAGGATACAACAGTTCAGCCATCCCCTCCGTGATGAAATCACCCTGGGGGCTGTAACGGTTTCCGTTCTCCCGTGTCTAACAGACAGAAAGGCAGGTGAAGCCAGTGGACAAGAAAAAACCAGGGCCCGTCCTCACAGAGGAGGTCCTGCTGGGGGAATACCGGGCGGTGTACCGGTACGTCGTGACCCTCTGCCGGGATGAGGCCCAGGCCCAGGACATCACCCAGGAGACCTTCCTCAAGGCCATGAAGGCCGCCGGAAAGTTCCAGGGGGGCAGCAGCCTCTACACCTGGCTGTGCACCATCGCCAGAAACCAGTGGCTGAACCAGTGCCGGAAGACCAACCGGGAGACGGAATTCCCCGACCAGCCCCTCCCCGACGGGCAGCCGCCCCTGGAGGAGCGGCTGGCGGACAAGGACGCCTCCCGGGCCATCCACCGGGTCCTCCACCAGTTGAAGGAGCCCCACAAGGAGGTCTTCACCCTGCGGGTCTTCGGGGAGCTGCCCTTCGGGGAGATCGCCGCCCTCTTCGGGCGGACGGAAAGCTGGGCCCGGGTGACCTACCACCGGGCCAGAAAGATGATCGTGGAACAACTGCGAAAGGAGGGAATGCTGTGAACAAGCTGGACTGTCCCATCGTCCGGGACCTGCTGCCCCTGTACGTTGACCAGGTGGTGAGCCCGGAGACCGCCCAGGCGGTGGATGCCCATTTGGAAGATTGCCCGGACTGCCGCCGGGAATACGAGAGCCTGACGGCCCACCTGCCGGAGACCTTGCCGGAGGAGGCCGACACCTCCCGGCAGTTTGGGGATTTCATCAAGAAAGTGAAATGGAAACAAAAACTGAGCGACGGCCTGACCATCTTCCTTTTGTTGGCCGCCCTGCTTGCCATCTTCCTCTGGCAGCCCCCACGGGTGAAGGACAATGATGACGTGACCTTCTATCGCATCTACCAGACGAAAGATGAAGAAGGAAGACCTTCCCTCTTCTTTGTATATTCTGCTCCTATGTATAACAGCTCTTCCTCTGCTACTTATGGAGAGCGCGAAGAGGATGGAAAAACAATCCTTCAAATTGACTTTGATCGGCCGATCATCTACGGAACGCCTGACAGCACCTCGGAAGGAGCCATGTGTGTCCCTCACGCCGAAATCGACGAGGTCCACCTAGGTGACCAGGTCATCTGGACCAAAAAGGACAACGGGGATGACCCGGTCCCAGAATATGTTTCTGCGTATATTGATGCGGAACAAAAATACTACTTCACCTTTGAACTGGATGGAAAGGAAAACTTCACCGACTACCCCGCCCCCTTCATCGCCGTAGATTACCCCGACGGTCGCCAGATGGTCTGGGCCCTGGACGGCAACGTGCTCAGCGAAACGCCGTAACCTAGGATAGAAAAATATGCCTCCCCTGTGAGGGGAGGTGCCCCGGAGGGGCGGAGGGGTG
>JAFVUT010000287.1 GCA_017502545.1 Ruminiclostridium sp. | reverse complement strand
CCAGGCCATGCGGGCCAGCGAGCACGTCAACTAAACCAAAAGGCTCCCCATGGGGAGCCTTTTGGTTTAGTTGACGTGCTCGCTGGCCCGCATGGCCTGGATGGTCTGCTCCATGAGCTCCTCCAGGGTCCAGCCCAGCATATCAGCCCCCTGCTGGATGATGTCACGGGAGCAGCCGGCGGCGAACTTCTTGTCCTTGAACTTCTTCTTCAGGGACTTGACCTCCATGTCCTCCACACTCTTGGAGGGGCGCATGATGGCAGCGGCCCCGATGAGGCCAGTGAGTTCGTCGGTGGCGAAGAGGACCTTCTCCATCTGGTGTTCCGGCTTGATGTCCACGTAGATGCCAAAACAGTGGCTGGCGGTGGCACGGATGAGCCGCTCGTCCAGACCACGCTCCCGCATGATCTCCTGGGACTTGATGCAGTGCTGGTCGGGGTACTGCTCATAGTCCAGGTCGTGGAGGAGGCCCACCAGGGCCCAGAAGTCCTTCTCCTCCCCGTAGCCCAGCTTCTCGGCAAACCAGCCCATGACGTCGGAGACCACATAGGCGTGCTGGAGGTGGAAGTCCTCCTTGTTGTACTCCTTCAGCAGGTCCAGAGCCTGTTCGTAGGTCAGTTCCATATTCTCTCCCTCTCTTTACTCGTGCTCGCCCCGGCGGAAGGCGTCCACCAGGTCGCCTGCCAGGCTGTACTGATAGCGGATGGTGTCTTCCCCCAGCTCGTCCCGGGAGAGCCAGGCGGCCTGGGCCAGCTCCTGGCGGTCCAGGTCGATCTCAGAAGAGCCGTCCAGCTTGGCAAAGTAGCCCAGCATCAGGTTGCCGTCGATTCCCCAGGGCTGGCTCTTGTAATACTTGACCTCAGACACGTGGAGTCCCACTTCCTCCAGGACCTCCCGGCGGACGGTCTCCTCGGCGGTCTCACCGATCTCATTGAACCCGGCAATCATGGCGTAGCCCTTGTAGGCACGGCCCTTGTAGCGGGTCACCAGGATCTTGTCCTCATGGGTGACAGCCACCATGATGGCGGGGGTGATGCGGGGGAAGATCATATTGCCGCACTTGGGGCAGCGGAGCATACGCAGGGAGCCGTCGGCCTCGGTGTGGGTGCCGCAGCGGCCGCAGAACTGGTTGTCCCGGTACCAGACGTAGAGCTGGTAGGCGGTGTACTCGGCAAAATGCTGGTCCTGGGCTCGGTGCTCCGGGGCGTTGCGGACGATCCACCAGCCGTAGCCCTCAGGGATGTCCTCCTCCTTCAGGTCGGCCAGGTAGTACTCGGTGTCGTCAATGGCGAAGAGGTAGATGTACTTCTGAACCTTCTCCTTGATCTCCCCGTAGGTGGGGGGCAGGAGGACGTCGTCCACCATCTTCTCTAAAATTTCGGGGCCTTTGAACACGAAGCAGACGGCATCGTCGCCGGGCTGCTTCTTGGCAAATTCCACGTGGTACTGTTTGGGTGCGATTTCATGCAGCATAGGTCGTTCCTCTTTTCCTTTGGGTATCTATCAGTTCCAGCGGCCTTCCAGGAAGGCGCAGATCATGTCGTTGGTCAGGCTGTAGTCCTCGTTCTCCAGCTCCACCTGACCCCGGGTGTACCAGTCGGCCTCGGCCAGCTCCTGGCCGTCCAGGTAGATGGTGTCGTCCCCGTCCAGATGGCAGAAGTAGCCGATGGACAGGTTGCCCACCACGCCCCAGGGCTGGCTGCCGTAGTAGCGGATGTCCTTGACCTTCAGGCCCACTTCCTCCATGACCTCCCGGCGGACGGTCTCCTCGGCGCTCTCGCCGATCTCCACGAACCCGGCCAGCAGACCGTAGCCCCGGTACTTGCCCCGGCGATAGGGGGTCATGAGGATGCGCTCTCCGTCGGTGACGGCGATGATGACGGCAGGAGAAATTCGGGGGAAGATCATCTCCCCGCAGTTGGGGCAGCGGAGCATACGCTCCTTGTGGTCGTGCTGGGTGGGGGTGCCGCAGTGACCGCAGAAGCGGTTGGCCCGGTACCAGATGTCCAGGTGGTTGGCGGTGAACTCGGCAAACTTCAGTTCCTTGCTTTTGAGCTCCCGCTCCAGACGCATGGGGTGCCAGTCATAGCCCTGGGGGATGGCATCCTCCTTCAGCCAAACCAGGAAGTAGTCCCGGTCATCCACCTGGAAGAGATAGAAGGTCTTCTGTGCGTAGGCCTCCAGCTCCCCGTAGGTGGGGAGGGAAAGCTCCTCCCCTTTCAGATGCTCCAGAACGTCCCCCCGGCGGAAGACGAAGCACAGGTCCTCTGCCTTGGGCTCCTTCCAGGCAAACTCTACATGGTACTCTTTGGGAAAAATATCTTGGATCATAGGATGTGTTCTCCTCAGTTTTCTTTCTCGGCGTTGGGCCGCAGGTCACGCCAGAACTCGTACTCCGGCTCATCCTTTCTCTCGGCGGCGGGGTTCAGACCCATGGGTTGATCCCGGAAGAGGCGGGGATCCATGAACCGCAGGTCATCGGGGATGACGGGCATGAAGTCCATCTGGTCCAGAATGTCCTTCTGGAGGTCCACGCCCTTGGCGATCTCGATGAGGGTCAGGCCCTCCTTCTCCAGGCGGAAGACGGCCCGCTCGGTGATGTACAGGACCTCCTGGCCCTTGCGGATGGCCTCATGGCCGGAGAAGGTGATGGCTCCCACCCGCTCCAGGAACTTCTTCTGGGGGCCCTGGGTGCGGATGTCCACCAGGCCGTCCTCGGTGACCACCACATCCTGCTTCCCGGCGGTGAAGGTGCCGATGAAGCAGAGCTTCTTGGCGTTCTGGGTGATGTCGATGAAGCCGCCGGGGCCCACGGTCCGGCCGTTGAAGCTGTGGGCATTCACGTTGCCCATGCCGTCGGTCTCGGCAAAGCCCAGAACGGCCATGTCCAGGGCGCCGCCGTCGTAGATCTGCAGAATGTCTGCCATGCGGTACATAGCCTCGGGGTTCACGGCTGCGCCGAAGTCGATGCCGCCCAGGGGGATGCCGCCCAGAGGTCCGCACTCCATGGACAGGGTGAACAGGTCGGAGATCCCCTCCTCATCGGCCACGGAGCCGATGCCGCCGGGCATGCCGATGCCCAGGTTGATGAGGGAGTTGGGCTTGAGCTCCAGGGCGGCTCTGCGGCAGCAGACCTTACGGGGGCCCATCTCCAGGGGGGCAAAGCCGGCAGAGGGGGTGGTGGCCAGACCGGCGATCTCGGGCCGGAAGAGGTCGGTCTCGAAGCTCTGCATGCTGTATTCCGGACGGCCCTCCACCAGGTAGTCCACCATAAAGCCGTGGATGAGAACGTCCTTGGTGGGGATGGTGCCCTTCTTCACGATGCGGTCCACCTGGGCGATGACGATGCCGCCGGAGTTGTGGACGGCAGCAGCCACTTCAAACTGCTCGATGTTCATGGCCTCGTTCTTGATGGAGAGGTTGCCCGCCTCGTCGCCGTAGGTGGCACGGATGAAGCAGATGTCAATGGGGAAGGAGGGATAGAACAGGCACTCTCTGCCTCCCAGCTCCACCAGGCTGACCACCTCTTTGCCGGAGGCCCAGGTCTTCTGGTTGGCCTTGCCGCCGCCGTTGCGGGGATCGGCAAAGGTGCCGATGCCGGTGGTGGCGATGGCACCGGGGAGACCGGCGGCGATGGCCCGGAAGAGGCTCATCATGTTGCCCAGGGGGATCATGTGACAGGTAACCTTCTCCTCCTGGACCAGTTTCCGCAGGCCGGGGTCGTAGCCCATGTGGGTCAGGACCACTTCCTTGAACATCCCCTCCTTGGCGGCCAGCTGGCTCAGGCCGCGGCCCTTGCCGTCACCCTGGCTGGTGCACTTCACCAGGCGCAGGTCTCTGGGGTGTCCGGTCCGGTCGTAGTGGTCGGCCAGGGACATCATCAGGTCCTCGGGGCAGCCGAAGCCGTTGAAGCCGGTGGTGGTGATGGTGCAGCCGTCCTTCACCATGGCGGCCGCCTGGGCCCCTGTGATGATCTTGCTCATTGCACTCCGCTCCTTTGTATGGTTTCGCTGAAATCAGCGGTTGGTATTTTTATTCATAAGGGATATTATATCACGGTTTTCCATACCTGCAAGGTATAAACAGAAAAGATTTCCTTGCCACCCGCCCCCTTCCCCGGTATACTGAAGATAATAAGTTTTCCCACAGGAGGGTATTGCCATGCCTGAAACCGTCCCCATGAAGATCATCGCCCGGATGCACAGCTCCTTCCCCACCAAGTTCGGTATTCCCCGGCAGAGCGGCCTGGTGGAGGAGTTAAAATCCACCATCGTTTTCGAGCCGGAGTATCGGAACGCCGATGCCCTGCGGGGGATGAAGGGCTTCTCCCACCTGTGGCTCATCTGGTCCTTCTCCAAAGCCGTCCGGGAGGACTGGTCCCCCACCGTCCGGCCCCCTCGTCTGGGGGGCAACACCCGGATGGGTGTCTTTGCCACCCGGTCCCCCTTCCGGCCCAACGCCATCGGCCTGTCCTCCGTGAAGCTGGACGGGGTGGAGCTCCACCCTACCCTGGGGCCGGTCATCCATGTGTCCGGAGCGGACCTGCTGGACGGGACCCCCATCTTTGACATCAAGCCCTACCTGCCCTACACCGACTCCCACCCGGAGGCCCTGGGAGGCTTCACCGCCGGGTATCAGGGGTACAAGCTGGAGGTGGACTTCCCCCCTGCCCTGCTGGCGCAGGTTCCCGAAGGGGACCGAGAGGGTCTCGTGGGCGTGCTGGCCCAGGATCCCCGCCCCTCCTACCAGGATGATCCCGACCGGGTCTACGGCATGGCCTTCGGGACCGTGGACGTGAAGTTTACGGTGAAGGATGGCCTGCTCACGGTGGTGGGCGTAGAAAGGAAGAGCAAATGAGTGTATGCCGTCTGATCGCCGCGGATGTCCCCCTGCCCGAATGGGTGCCGTCCCAGGATTATCCCCTGGAGATCAACGTGGATACCGGCACCATCTGTGATGGTGGAGCGGATGACAACTTTTTCCTGCACTGCTTCCCCTATACAGAGGACTACACCGGCAAAGCATACGGGGTTTCTTTGGATTGGAACTACACCGACGGCAGGGCTGTCCAAATCATAAATTACATCAGAGCCGCTTTGCAGGAAACCGACACCGTGGAGTTCTGGCAGGTGTGGCTGATGGACTACTATGAATTTGAGGAGCGGCCATACATCCATCGAAAAACGGTCTCCCTCCAGGACCTCACCACCGAACATATTAAGGAAATCGACCAGGCAGAGATCTGGAACATCCCGGATAAGAGGTATCCAGACAGGCCTTCCTTCTACTGCCTGACGGTTACCCGATAAAAAGGAGGTGCCTTATGGCCGGAATCAGTTTACAGATGATCGACAAGTCCGTTTCCTCCCACTGGTGGCGGGAAGTGGTCAAGCATTTCCTCCGGGTGGGTGACCCCCTGGAGATTCGCTGCTGGAAGGAGGAAGAGGACGAAATTCGGCAGGCATCCCGCTATGGGACCCCTGCCGCAGAAAACGATGAGGTTTCTGTCAAGAGCATCGTCACCGACGAGTTTCTGGAAGAGATATTGTCAGACGAACCCACAGACAAAAGCCTCTATAACAAAATGACCAAGTATTTCACCATCAACGCAGAACGAGGCGCCTCCCGCTTCTGCAGTGCCCATTACGGCACAGAGATGTATATCGAGGGCGCTTCGGAAGAGGATGTTTCCTTCTTCCAGAAAATCATGGTTCCTTATGATGATGGCGATGATTTCAGTGTTTCCTATGACTAAGGCATAAAAAATGGACCTCTCAGAAAGAGAGGTCCATTTTTTATCTCTGTAATCAGGAACAATAGGCCACGGGGTTCACGCGGCTGCTCTTGGAGCTGTTCAGCCACACTTCAAAGTGCAGGTGGTTGCCGGTGGAGCTGCCGGTAGTACCGACGCCGCCGATCTTCTGGCCCTGGGACACGGTCTGGCCTGCGGAGACAGAGCGGGAGACCATGTGGGCGTACAGGGTGCGGCTGCCGTCTGCGTGGGCGATGGTCACGTAGTTGCCATAGGAGGAACCATAGGTGGACACGATGACCACGCCGGCCTTGGAGGCCAGGATGGGGGTGCCGGAGGGAGCCGGGATGTCGATGCCGCTGTGGTACTCACGGCCGTGGAAGGGGCAGTTTCTCCAGCCGAAGGCGGAGGAAACCCGGCGGTAGCCGGACACGGGCCAGATGAAGCCCTTGCCACTGGAAGAGTTGGCGGGGGGCGTGTAGTTGTTGTTCCCCTGCTGCTGTTGTTGCTGCTGTTGCTGTT
>JAFVUT010000286.1 GCA_017502545.1 Ruminiclostridium sp. | reverse complement strand
CGATCCAAGGGGAGGCCCATGGTGCAAAGATCCAGGACAATGTGCTGACAGCGGGAGCGGAAACCGGGACTGTGGTCATTTCCGTTTATATTGAGGAGGAGAATGTGGATTTGGAGGGCGGCATTGAGTATGCCGGACTGGATGGGACCACCACCGTCACCATCACCGAACCGGAACAGGAGGAAGTTCCTCCTCCCGTGGACCCGCCGGTCACCCAGAAGCAGCCCCAGGCAGACCTGTCCATCACCGGGGCCAGGGACATCACCTTCGGAGAGACCCTCCAGCTCACCTGTACCGGGGGAAGCAGCAACGGTGCCATCACTTGGGGGCTGGGGGAAAAGAAAGATGGCGGCGATGCGGTCATCAGTTCCACCGGTCTGCTCACCCCCACAAAGGCCGGAACAGTCTGGGTCACGGCCACCATGGCGGGGGATGACACCTGGCAGGATAAGACTGCCGATGCCGTCCCGATCACCATCCATCCCGCTGTCATCACCATCACGGCGGCCAATATAACGGCTGTGATGGGGGATGAGGTCCCTGTCCTGTCGGAAGGGGACTACACCGTCTCCGGCCTGCTGGAGGGGGATCGGCTGTCCGTCCTGCCTGCCATCTCCTATGAGACCACCCCTGATATGACCAAGCCCGGAGAGGTCGCCATTCTGGTCTCCGGCGGGGCTGTCCCGGAGGGTGGCAAGTACGATCCGGAGATCCAATATGTCTATGGCAAGCTCACCATCGGGGAGGCCTATCCCATCACCGTAAATCAGGTGGAAAACGGCACGGTCACTGCGGATGCAGACAAGGCTCCGGAAGGGGCCGTGGTCACTCTGACCGTCCAGCCTGCCGAGGGCTATGTCCTGGAATCCATCAAGGTGATGTCTGGCAGCGATACCGTCCAGACCACGGAAGCAGGGGAGGGGACCTTCACCTTCACCATGCCGGACGGCGGCGTACTGGTCACACCCGTTTTTGTGCCGGAGGTACCCGAGGAGCTTCCCTTCACTGATGTGGCGGAAACCGACTGGTTCTATGAGAGCGTAGCCTATGTCTACTTCAACGGCCTTATGAACGGTACCTCAGACACCACCTTCTCTCCCAACGGCACCACCACCCGGGGGATGATCGTCACCATCCTCTATCGTCTGGCGGGCAGTCCCGAGGCACCCAGCCGATCTCCCTTCCAGGATGTGGATCCCAACCAGTACTACGCCGACCCCATCGCCTGGGCGGCCTGGAACGGCATCGTCACCGGCAAGACGGCCACCACCTTCGGTCCCAACGATCCCATTACCCGGGAGCAGATGGCGGCCATCCTGTACCGCTATGCCGCCTCTCAGGAGATGGATCTGTCCCAGAAGGGGGACCTGACACAATTTGGCGACCAGGAGAAGATCAGCAGCTATGCCCGGGAAGCCATGGCCTGGGCCAACGGGGCAGGGCTGATCACCGGCAAGGGTGGGGGAATCCTGGATCCTCAGGGTCCTGCCGTCCGAGCTCAGGTGGCCGCTATCTTCCAACGGTTCTGTGAGAACACCGATACCTAAGGATCAACAGCCCGGAGGGGGCAAAAAACGCCTCCTCCGGGCTTCAAAATATTTTTTCAAAATGTGTAAAATAATGCTTGACTTTTGCAGAAAGGGTGGTATAATCATTTTTGTCGGTTGCGGGAGATGCACCGGACGAAAGAAATAGCGGGTTTGTGTAAAGGTAGCACAGCAGACTCTGACTCTGTTTGTGAGGGTTCGAATCCTTCACCCGCTGCCATGTGAAACACCCAGAAACGTTGAGTTTCTGGGTGTTTTTCTTTGTTTTCAAGGGAAAACGGCGTTAAAAAGTTACGGGACTGCTTTTTGTCCCGCTCGTTGACCCCTAAGTTTACCCCTTACAGGTTTTTTATGTACGCTTCCATCCTGGCGGCACTGTCGTCCTTCATTCTCTCCGAAACGTGTCCATAGACATCCAGGGTGAAGGCTGCCGTGGCGTGTCCCAGGTTCCCCTGCACGGTTTTTATGTCATCCCCGTTCTGGAGGGAGAGGACGGCGAAGGTGTGTCTCAGATCATGCACACGGCTCTCAGGGAGTCCGATTTCTGTGACAATCTGCTTGAAGTGTCTTCTCAGGGTGGTGTGAGTGATCGGCTTGCCGATTTCGTTTGTGAATACCAGGGCGGTGTCCCGTTCTTCCTCACTGTGCCAACCTTCCCATAGTTCCCCAGCCTGTAACCTCTGCAACGCCTGTAGCTTGCGACGTTGCTCCAGGAGGCCCATAACGAAGGGGGCGGGCTTGATGACTCTGGCCTTGTCATTCTTCAAGGAAGCAAAGACTGTCCCGCCGTCTGCAACGGCTCTTTTCTGTAGCTGTTTGTTGATCGTTAGGGACCCAGTTTTGAAGTCCACACAATCCCAGGTCAGCCCCAGGACCTCAGACTCACGAAGACCAGTGAAGAGAGTGACCTTCATGACAACCCCATACTTGTCCTTTTCGGACGCATTGAGAAAGAGTTTTACCTGTTCATCTGCGAGCGGGTGAAGCTCTTTTTTCTCTACTCGGGGAAGGGTGACACGGTCTGCCGGGTTGTCCCTGATATAACCCACATTGACGGCAACAGACAGGGCCTTTGTGAGAACACCGTGGATGTTCCGGACGGATTTGGCAGAGAGGGGGGCCTTCTCTGTTACGGTCTCGCCGTTCTTTTTGACCGTCTTGCCGTCCTTGTCCTTCTTTGGGATCGTCCGGCCCTGCTTCAAGAGGTCGTTATAGAATTTCTGGATGATATGTGGGGAGATTTTAGAGAGCGGTGTAGCTCCCAGGGCTGGCTTGATATGGGTTTCGACCTGGGCCTTGTAGTGCTTCGCAGTGAGGTATTTCTTGTCCCCCATGTATTCAGCCGTCCAGATGTCCAACCATTCGCCCAGGGTCAGCTTGGTAGGTTCAAAGTAGTTCCCTGCATCATAGTCAGCGATTGCCTTTGTCATGAGCTGCCGGACTTCTTTTTGTGTTTCTCCATATACGGACTTGCGAACCTGTTTCCCTGTGCCGGGATCACGGCCCAGGGTGAACCGGGCTTCCCATCGTCCGTCTGGACGTTGCCGGATTGACCCGGCCCCCTGTGCCGCTCGGGTGTTACTTTTCCGTGCCATTTGTTTGTCCTCCTTTAGGTTGTTTTTCTAAAGCGATTTCGTCTGTTGCTTCTCTGAATTTCTTGGCGGCTTCGGCCAGGTGGTGCTTTGCAGAGTCTTCCCGGGACATGACGGTGAGATTGGGGGCGAGTGTTGCAAGCATTGCGATATAACCATCAAAGTTGGTGTCTGCTCCCAGGTTGTTAAATCCTATATCAGCGGTTGACGGAAGACCGAAGGCTTTAATAATCTCGGTCGTCATTTCTGCGGTGAATTTCACAAGGTCGCTCTGCTGGACGACAATGGCATTTTCGATGTCCCAAAGAGCATCATAAAACCGGTCGTTTGTCAGCAGCATATTGAGGATATGGAAAGGGATACCTCCATCTCTTGATCCTTTGTGAAGTCTCAGAATAGCGGACTCATCAAGGCCGGTCTCATCGTGGATAAACTGGGTATCCCTTTTCCTGCAATCGTCATATTCTCCAAGTAAATAGCTGGGATCACACTGGAAAGTATTACACATTCTCAGAATATCAATGATGGTTGGATCAGAGTCTCCTTTCTCCCATTTAGAAAGCGTCTGTCTTGCTACATTTATCTCTTTGGCGAGTTCCTGCATGGACATTTTTTCACTCTCTCTGAGTTCTTTTATGCGCTCCTGCAATATGCGTCTATCATAATTTGAGATGGTAAGCAAATTAACAACCTCTCTTTCGTCTGGATAAATAACGTTAAAAACTGATAATATCAATAACATTTGATGTGTGCTATACTATACCACATGAAACAGCTGGAATCAATAGAAAACCGTGTTGTTATTAAAAAAGGAGGAAAATATGGAGAAAAACAACTCTTTAGTGTCCGGGGAAAAGGATGTTTTTAACGGACGATTATGCTTGAAGCCGAAGGAGGCCACTGTAGCCGTTGGCGTGTCCTTGCCCACTATGTACCAGTGGTGCGCAACCGAGGGATTCCCTGCGATTAGATATGGGCGAGGCATTGTGATCCCCGTTTCTGGCTTGGTCCGCTGGCTTGACCAGCAGGCCGGTGGGGTTCTGGAGTAAGCAAAACGAGAAGGATGGGGGGATATACACATGATGCAAGCAAATCAAGAACTGAGACAGTGCGCAAAAGCCCACCGGGTCGCCCTGCGAGACGTGGCGGGTGTAGATCGAGCCGAATTCTTCCGTAGCCTGAAGGAGGAGCTGCCGTCCCATGAGACGGCCCATCTTTGCCGGGTGGTCGAGCGGATTGCCCGGCATAAGGCTGACCGGCGGCAGCGGGAAACCGAGTACCGCAGGGGTAGAAGGGCGTAAGGTGGTGGGCCTATGGCTTGCACAAAAGCAACGCAGAATGAAGAATGTAGGCCCAAACGTAAACGGACCCCGGTTAGTCCGTGGTTGTCAGCAAATAAGGACTGTCGCGAATCCAGATATATCCAGGTAGGTAATTCCCTGCTATCTCACCCGGCTTTTAAGGAGTTGACGGCAGGGGAGAAACACTTCTACCTTGTCTTGTGTATGGAATCCAGCGGATACTGGGAGGTAACTCTATCTCATGGCAGAGCCCTCAGAGAGTACGGAATCAAGGGAAGCAGCTTCGACAATCATGTTAAAGCTCTCAAGCAAAAGGGTTTTATAAAGCAGATCGGGAACCCCAACGGAGAAAAGTATATCCGTTGCAAGTTCCGATTTGTTGACGACTGGAAGAGCAAAAAGCCTCCTTAAAAAATGGGAAGTAATGTGCCAAAAGCTTCCCACTTTTTGGGAAGTAACGGGGAAAAGTGGGGTGCTGACTTCCCACTTTTTGGGATACCGTTGGATTTTATGGTCCGTGTTTCCTGGCTAAATTTTGGGAACATATAATCTTATATATAAGCCATGGGGGAGGGTGAGGGCATATCTACCCAAACAGCACCCCACAACCTACACGCAGGAGGTGTGAGTCAATGATTGATGAGAGCAACGTCCATTTATTCACAAAGTTTAACGAAGTGATTGCTAAAGTCGGGAACCTGGCCGATGAGTTTCGTCTCCTTCGGATGGAACTGATGTCCTTGGAGGTCGATGTGGCCCGAGAGATTGCCAACGAAGAGGACGACGTGACCGATGACCTCTAAACCGTCGCCGGTGGACCGTGAGAAGACCCTGGCCGTGAAGACGTGGCTTCAGCGGTACGGTGAGGCGTGTGCAGAGCTTGACCACCTATCGAGTCGGATTGATGAGCTCCGGGCCAAGGTCGAAGGTGCTGGAGTCAGTCGCCTTGATGGTATGCCCCGGGGGACTTCTTCCCCCGGGGACCGCTTGGGCCTCCAGGTGGCGATTCTAGAAGACCTTGAGGCAGAGGCCGGGAAGATGGTCGAAGAGTGCAAACGACTATACCAGCAGATAGACCAGGCAATAGGCCGCATCAAGGCCAGCCGTCGCCGGGCTGATATGGTCGCAGCTCTGCGGGCTAGATACCTGGATGGTTTTCCCTGGCCTGAAATCTCCGGGATGCTGTTCGGGGACCATGACGATTATGAGGACCGGCGGGATTCATACCTGAGGCGGACCCACCGTCTCCACGGCGAGGCTCTGGCAGAGTTAGCCGAACTACTTAAAAATGATGATATTATGGAAGGGGATAAAGAAAGTGAACTACGCACGAGTTAAGGCCCTGCATGGGGCGTTTGTGGCCTGCGAGGATGCTTTTGCAGAATCCAGGTCTGATGCAGAGCAGCTCGAAAAGGCGATTGCAGAGAAGCTCCAGATGGACCAGCAGGAGAAGACCGAAAAGATTGCATACTACACTGCCCAGCGGGACGATGCAAGCCAACCGGCAACCGTCCGCCGTCTGGCCGGGATGGAGCTGGAGAAGCTGGAGGCCCAAGTGATTCAGCCAAGCCCAGAGGAGTTGGAGCTGCTCCGTGGTTTGCTGGAAGAGCAGAGGCAATGTGCCCAGGATATGAGGGGCTTACAGAGGGATTTCAGGGATGCTCTGAAGGACTTGGAGGCTGACCTTGCCTCAATCCGTTCTGAGGTGCTGGCCAGCTCCACGGCGGACCTTGCAGCCCGTTGGACCGATGGCATGGAGCAACGGTTTTCCCGGCTGGCAGGGGGTGGGTCCCATGGATAATCTGGCAAGGGCTTCCGCTCGCCGGATTTTGGACCAGGAGGCTCCGGCGTATGCCCGGGACCTCCTGGCAAAGGATGGCCTTGAGGTGCCAGCCAATGCCACGGGCCGGGATGTCCTCATGGCACGGCTCCGGGTCCTGGCAGAGCACAACCAGGAGGCGGCCCGTCTGGCCCGGGAGCTGGAAGGGAGGGACCCCCTTTGACCGAGCGGCAACGGCGTTTTTGCGAGCACTTTGCCGCCTGTGGAAACGGCGCAGAGGCGGCCCGTTTAGCCGGATATTCAGGACGGACGGCCCGAGCTATTGCGTCGGAATTATTGACAAAACCTTACATCCTGGCTTATGTCAGAGACCTTCAGGAAGAGCAAGCAGATGCCCGCATTGTTTCGATGAAGACGGTACGGGCCTTTTGGTGTGATACGATGCGGGATACCACCCAAAAGATGGCGGACCGGCTGAAGGCCTCTGAATTGCTGGCAAAGAGTGCCGGTGAGTTTATCCACCTGGGGCAGGATGACGGCGGTGCTGGTGTTCTGCATGGGCAGCACAACGGCGAGGATGTGTTGATTTATCTGCCTGACAACGGCCGGGACCCCGGCTTGCAGAGTGATCCCGAGGAAATGGGTGAGGTAAGCGGATGGACCAGCGGGAGATAACGGCCTATGTGGTGGCCCATCAACGGGACCACATCCTCAGATGGATAGAGAGTCAGGGGGCGGACCTCACGGCGGCCCCTGCCGATACTGCCCGGTTGCGGGAGCTGGTCCAGGAGGTCCTCCAGGCCTTGCCGGACCTCCTGCCAGAGCTGGCAGGGCGGGGCCTGGTGGATGTCCACGTCTACGAGCGGGACCGGCAGACCCGGGAGGACCTACGGGCAAGCGACGGCATGACCTGGGTCGATGTAACAGGGCATACCGGGACCCTGTACGCAATCGGTATTGCGGCGGATGCCCTGGGTGCTAATCGGGATTATCAGGTGCTTGTTTTCCTGCACGAGGCGGCCCACGTCCTCCAGGGGGAGCACTCCTGGGGCTTCCATGTACTGCTCGACGGCCTCATCCAGCGATATAACGACGCAACCGGCAGCCACATAATCAACGATTATGACGGTCTGCCCGTCTGAGGCTGCTCCTGGCCTTGTGAGGCGTTTTGGGGTCGAAGGGGTCAAACTTACTGGCGAAACTAGAACTAACGTTCTGGTAGCTCTAGGGGATGCTCAGGCGAAAAGAAAGGGGATGGCAACATGGAGTTGCAAGTCACAGACGCATTTTTAGCGGCTCAATATGCGGGAAACGGCTTGTTTGCCAAAATCATTGACAGCCCAGCGGATGAGGCAATGCGTACAGGTTTTACTTTGGACGGACTTGACCGGGCAGCCCGAGACATCTGTGAGGATGCCCTTGCTGTCCTTGGGTGGGATATGGTGGCCGCTACGGCCATAAAGTGGGGCAGGCTGTTCGGTGGCTCCCTGGTGGTCATGCTGGCCGATGACGGCGGTAGCCTTGAAGATCCCCTAAACCTGGATAAGGTGACAAGGATTGACAGTCTGGTGCTATATGACCGCTCAGAGGTTGCCTCCGTCGAACTCGAAAACGGGACTCCCGAAAGGTTCCACGTTCAGAGCCGCCGGGGGTGCTTTACGGTCCACGCAAGCCGCTGTCTGGTCTTCCGTAACGAGGTAACCCCCGAGCGGTCCAGCAACGTAGATTATTGGGGGATCCCCGTCTATTACCGCATCCACAAGGCCCTGGACGATTACCAGGAGGCCCACAGGGGAGCTGTCGGCCTCCTGCAAAGGCTTGGGCAAGGTGTGTATCGTATGCAGGGACTTGCGGACATTCTGGCCACAGAGGACGGCGAAAACCAGGTGATCCAGCGACTTCAGGCCTTGGATATGGCCCGAGGGATGCTCAACACCGTCGTAGTGGACGGAGAGGGTGAGGACTACGGTTTTGCATCATTTTCCGTTGCTGGGGTCCCGGATGTCATATATTCAGCCGGTTGTATGCTGTCGGCGGTGACCCATATCCCTGCAAGTATCCTATTTGGGCGGCGTTGGCTCCGTCGGGATCAGCTTGGGCCGTTGACTTCTTCCAGTTCCCCGGCGAGCCTTGAAACATGGCACAGCTATGTGGAGAGGCTCCAGCAACACACGATAAGGCATAACCTCCACCGTCTTTTATCCGTGATCCTCAGGGCCGGGGCCAATATGGGGCAGCTTGATACAGTCCCGGCGTTTGCAGTCCGGTTCAACCCCCTTCGTGTTCCAAGGGGATCGGAGATAACCCAGGCAGAGCTTGACAGGGCCAGGGCTGGCCTTGCCAGAGCCATGGCGGCAGAGACGTATGTGCATAGTGGTGTCTTGCTTCCGCAGGAAGTAAGGCAGAGCCTAAAACGGAAGAGGTGATAACATGGACGACAAGCGCAACGGGAAGACGATTTCCCCGGCAGATGCGGCAGCCAGCTTCCTCCAGCAGGAGGACACGGCAGCCGAGGCCCATGCCCGGATGCTTCAGAGGATGGGGCTGGGCAGGGAGGACCGGGACAGTGATCGGGCCCGTCAACGTATGATTGACCGGCAGACCCGCCGGGAGTAATTTGTCCGCCGGACATCCTGCGGACAGTCCGCAGGACACAGACAAATAGCAAGGCCCCCTCCCTGGTGATCCAGATAGCGGGGGCCTCTTTTCATCCTTCGTGTACGGTCTTCCTAAAAACATCCAGGATGTCGGTCATCATGTATGCAATGCTTTGTGCTGCGTCTAGGTGGTCCGATGATTCGCCGTCCATGGGTGAAACGTCAATCAATTCGTTTTCGAGAGCCCTGGACAGTGCCCAGAGTCGGCCAACTTCTTCGATGACCTTGTTTTTGTATTCGAGTGTGTTCATGCTGATACCTCCATCTTTTTATCACATTCCCGAGCGGGACAACCCCTCACCTTGCCGGTGTCAAGGCAAAAGTAACAGGCATATAGTGGCCGCTGGGCTGTCTTGTTCAGGATTGGCCTCCAGTGGCCACAGCCGGTGCATCCCTGGGCCTGGGGCCGGGTTTCTTTTGCTTTCATGTGTACGCCTCCTTTGACATTGCGGGGCGGCTCTGCTATACTTTTGGTGTGGTAAGGGGTCCATTACTCATTCCCTTACCTCCTTGAGGGTTGGGGTCCCCACGGTTGCGAGGCTGTGGGGACCCCTCTTTTTTATGCCACGATGAACCGGCGAATGGTGGTCCGGGTGGTGAACCGGGCAGCCAGCTCGGGAAAAGCGGCCTTGAGTGCCCGGGTGTCCACTCTGGAGCTTGTGACCGGCTTCCAAGTGACTTTGTACTCCCCGGCTCTCAGTTCCTCCTGGTCGCCCATGTGGGCCTTGAGAAGGTCCCGGATTGCTTCCGCCTCTGCTTCGGCCTGGTCAATCAGGGCTTGCAGTTCTCTCAGCTCCCGGATTTTGGCGGTCAGTTCGGTGTTGCTCATGGTGTCCTCCTTTCAGAATGCGGCCCCGATGAGCTGCCCCAGGATGATCCCGGCGGCAATCAGGGCGGTGTAGGTGGCGGCGGTGATCCGCCGGGTCTTCCTCTGGTGAGCCTTGCGGCGTTGTTCCCGTCTGGCCTGTTGTGCGGGGCTGTTGCAGGCCCGGAGAAAAACGTCTGCTTCGTTGGGCTGGGTGATGGGGATAACGTTCATTGTGCGGCCTCCTCTTCGGTTTCGGTGACTTCGACGCTGAGAAGCTCGCAGCCTTCCTGGTTCAGGACCCAGGCCAGCAGGGACTTGAGATGGATCCAGCTGATTTCCCGGCTGTGATTCGCTTCCTGGTAGAGAAAAACGACT
>JAFVUT010000285.1 GCA_017502545.1 Ruminiclostridium sp. | reverse complement strand
CAGGGAGGTGTCGGTCCCCCCGAAGGCCACATAGGCCAGGTGGGGGGTCAGCTGGAAGGTCACGGCAGTGAACTGCATCTCCCGGCCTTCGTCCCTGACGTTGGTGTAACCCATGAGGCGGACCTCCCGGAACCGGGGGCTGGCCGCCAGGGCGGTGAAAAGGGCTTTGGTGCCCTCCGGGTCCCACAGACCCTGGAAGAGGGTGGGGAAGAGCTCCGCCCGGAAGAGGTCCCGGAGGGGGACGCCCGACCAGGGCCGGACCTCTGGGGGGAAATCGAAATTGGCTGCCCAGGAGAGGATGAGGGAGTCCGCCGGGCCGAAAGGCCGGGTCAGGAAGGTATCCAGTTGTGCTTCTGCATAGGAGACGATGTTGTTCATAGGGATGCTCCTTCCGGGTTACAGATCAAGAAAATGATACAGGAGCCCGGCAGGTTTGTCAATCGGCCTGCCGGGCTCTTTCGCTGCTCTTATTCGGTGCGCAGGGCGGTGACCGGGTCCTTTTGGGCGGCCATCCGGGCGGGGATGAAGCCGGCGATGAGGGTCAGGCCCACGCTGATGGCGATGAGGATGAGGCTGTACTCCATGGGGAGGACGGCGATGGTCTCCACCTCCACCAGGACATTCACGATGGCGTTGATGGGGATGCACAGCAGGAGGGTGACCCCGATGCCGAAGAGGCCGGAGAGGAAGCCCTCGATGACCGTCTCGGCGTTGAAGATCTTGGACACATCCCCCTTGGAGGCACCCAGTGCCCGGAGGACGCCGATCTCCCGGGTGCGCTCCAGGACGGAGATGTAGGTGATGATGGCGATCATGATGGAGGAGACCACCAGGGATATGGCCACGAAGGCGATGAGGACGTAGCTGATGGTGTCCACGATGGAGGTGATGGAGGCGGTGAGGGCGCCGATGATGTCGGTGTAGGTCACCTGATCCTCCTTTCGTTCCGTCTGGTCGTTGTAGGTCTGGATGAAGGTCTCCACGGTCTCCTTGCCGTCAAAGTCCATGGGGTAGATGGCGATCTCTTCGGGGGTGTCGGGGGTGGTGTATCCCAGGGTTTCCAGGACCTCTTCATAGGTGTCGGGAGTCCGGTCGGACATCTGGGCCATCATCACCGACAGCTGATCCTGGGACAGACCGGCGGATATACTGCCGGAGAGGGCACCCCAGTCGATGCCTCCCAGCCCCGGCCAGCCGGAGGGATCCCCCTGGCCTCCGGGGAGGAGCTGCTCGTAGTACACGGCGGTGTAGGTCACATCCCCGGTGACAGGGGGCAGCTCGGCGGTCCGGTAGAAGGTCTGCTGGGCGGAGGACCACCAGCCGATGAACACGTAGTAAGCCGCTGCCGTGGGGGCCCGGACAGGGTTCTGCTGGGGCAGAACGGTGATGGGAGCCCCAGCCTCATACTGGGTGTCGGGGGCCAGAAGGCCCCCGTCATAGTTGGCGAATTTCACCGTGAAGAGGGTGGGGGTCTCCTCCGGCGGGGGTTCCTCTTCCGGGGGAGTCTCGGGGTCCTCTTCTGCCGGGGGTCCCTCCTCCTGGGGCGGGACCTCTTCCTCTGCCGGAGGCGCCTCCTCCGGGGGCGGGGTCTCGGTGACGGTCAGCAGGGAGAGGGTATAGGGCTGGTCTGCCCGGAGGGTGGAGACGGATGCCGTCCGGCTGACGGCGGCGGTCTCCTCCGCCTTGGGTTCCTCTTCTTCCTCCTCCTCAAAGGGTTCGCCGGTGAGGATGTTGGTCCTGGGGTCGGCCAGCTGATCCTTCACCGCCTGGCTCTCTGCGGTGAAGGCCATCAGGTGCTGGGTGAGCCGCCCGTCGTAGGCCACGCCGCTGGAGATGTCTGCATCCTCGGTGGCCCGCAGGACGCAGGTGATGGTCACGGTGAGACCGTCTTCAAAAATCTCTTTCCAGTGGTCCTCATCCTTGGTCTTGTCGATCCAAACCCCCACCTTGTCCCCCTTGGCAAAGAGCTGGCAGGGGGCAAAGACCTGGTAGGTCCGGCCGATGATGTCGGCGTAGGAGAAGTGCTCCTGGGGGTCCTGGTAGTCCTTCCCCTCCCGGGCGGCCTCCACGATGGCCTCCATCCGGTCCAGGTCCATGAGGCCCAGGGTGTACAGGTTGTAGTCGGAGATCTCGTTGCGGCTGTTGATGACCAGAGCGGCCTGGTCGTGGGCCGAGGGCCACTGGCCCTCCACCAGCTCATACTGGCTCTCCCGGAGGGTCTGGTCGCTGACCAGCTGGGACCAGGCCGTGCTGGTGCCGCCACCCACGGTGCCGTCCTCGGTTTCCAGTCGGGAGGGGCTCACCTGGACGACCTCCTCTCCCTCCATGCGGAAGACCTGGGGGGTGATGTCGTAGCCGTACTCGATGGCCGAGATATGGGAGGCGAGGGGAGTGCCCTCCTTTTCCAGATAGGCCTTGAAGAGGCCCAGGTCGTTTTCCTTGACCATGGATTCCGTGGCGGTGACCGAGTCCCCCACGATGTTCCGGGAGTAGACGGCATCCAGATCGTGTTCCTCCTCCTCCGGGATGACGGGGGCAGACTCGGCCTCTGCCATCATACCGGCCAGGTCAAAGGCCTGCTGCTCCAGGCGGATGGGGTAGACTCCCAGCATATCGTGCTCCAGGTCAGTGATGTAGTCGTTGACCCCGTTGGACAGGGCCAGGATCAGGGCGATGCCGATGATGCCGATGGCCCCGGCGAAGGAGGTGAGGATGGTCCGGCCCTTTTTGGTCATCAGGTTTTTCAGGGAGAGGCCCAGGGCGGTGGAGAAGCCCAGCCGGGTCCTTCTGGGATCGGGTCCGGGCGGGGGGAGCTCCCCGGGGATGACCGGGCGGGTGTCGCCGGTGACCAGGCCGTCCTTCACCCGGATGATGCGGGTGGCATAGGCCTCGGCCAGCTCGGGGTTGTGGGTGACCATGATGACCAGCCGGTCGCGGGCCACCTCCTTCAGCAGCTCCATCACCTGGATGCTGGTCTCGGAGTCCAGAGCGCCGGTGGGCTCGTCGGCCAGAAGGATCTGGGGGTCGTTCACCAGGGCCCGGGCGATGGCCACCCGCTGCATCTGACCGCCGGACATCTGGTTGGGCTTTTTGTGGAGCTGATCCCCCAGGCCCACCTCCTCCAGGGCTTTGGCGGCCCGGCGGCGGCGCTCTGCCCGGGAGACCCCGCTGAGAGTCAGGGAGAGCTCCACGTTCTGCAGTACGTTCTGGTGGGGGATCAGATTGTAGCTCTGGAAAACGAAGCCCACGGCGTGGTTCCGGTAGGCATCCCAGTCCCGGTCCCGGTACTGACGGGTAGATCTGCCGTTGATGATGAGGTCTCCGTCGGAATATCGGTCCAGACCGCCGATGATGTTCAGCAGGGTGGTCTTGCCGCAGCCGGAGGGGCCCAGCACGGCCACGAATTCATGTTCCCGAAAGGCAAGGTCAATGCCCTTCAGGGCGTCCACCCGTCCGCTGCCGGAGGGGTATACCTTGCGGATGTTTCTCAGTTCTAACAAGTTGCCTTCCTTTCCCGGGAGCCTGGGCTCCCTTGACAATACAATAACCTGATGATAGCATACAGGAGAACGACCTTCTGCGCAATAGACAGAGTGAGGAGACCTGACATGAAAAAGATCTTATTCGTCTGCCATGGGAATATCTGCCGGTCCCCCATGGCGGAGTGTGTTTTGAAAAATATGGTGAAAAATAAAGGGATTTCCGGGGAGTTCACCATTGACTCCGCCGCCACCAGCCGGGAGGAGATCGGAAACCCCATCTATCCCCCCGCCGTCCGGAAGCTGAAGGCCGAGGGGGTCCCCCTCACCGGCCACCGGGCCGTCCAGATGACCAGGGCCGATTACGACAAGTACGACCTCCTCCTGGCGGCCGACAGTGCCAACGTGCGCAACATGACCCGCATCGCCGGGGGAGACCCGGCCGGGAAGATCCGCCGGCTCCTGGATTACACTTCCCGCCCCCGGGACATTGCCGACCCCTGGTACACCGGGAATTTTGACGTGACCTACGATGACATCGTGGAGGGCTGCCAGGCCCTGTTGGAGGCGTTGAAGGAGTGAGTTGACCTGGCAGCAGAAAGCAAAGGCTCCCCTTGATAGGGGAGCTGGATGCGAAGCAGCCTGAGGGGTGCTATCCTTGCAGTTGAATTGTCGTACCGGTACGACAGCATACCCTTGGACCCCGCACCCCACCGGTTTCGGCCCTGCCGAAACCACCACCCCTCGCAGGGGAGGCTTTGGCGGGAGCAAGCCCCCGCCCTACGCGTTCGTGTGTATAACCTCCCCACCTCCCCGCCAAACTAAGGGGGAAACCAACCAAGGGAGGAAATGCCATGATCGTATCCGTCATTGCCGGCTGCATCAGCTGCGGCCTGTGCGCCGAGGAATACCCCGACCTCTTCGTCCTGAGCGACGAGGGGATCGCCCATCCTGTGGCCCATGAAGTCCCCGCCGGGAAGGAAGAGGAGGCCCGACAGGCCGCCGAGGACTGCCCCGTGAACGTCATCATCACCGCATAATACTGGCACAACAAAAGGACCGCCTTTTCGATCACTCGAAAGGCGGTCCTTTTGAAAAGAAAAGAAAAACTACTAATTCAAATGGAAGGGAGGCCGTTACTCGGAAAACATGGGGGTGGAGAGGTAACGGTCGCCGGTGTCGGGCAGGAGGACCACGATGGTCTTGCCCTGGTTTTCCGGACGCTTGGCCAGCTGGATGGCTGCCCACAGGGCGGCCCCGGAGGAGATGCCCACCAGAACGCCCTCGGTGCGGCCGATGAGACGTCCGGTCTCGTAGGCATCCTGTTCGGTGACGGGGATGATCTCGTCGTAAACGCCGGTGTTCAGGACCTTGGGCACAAAGTTTGCGCCGATGCCCTGGAGTCCGTGGGGACCGGCCTTGCCCTGGCTCAGCAGGGGAGAGGAGGCGGGTTCCACAGCAACCACCTTTACGTTGGGGTTCTGGGCTTTCAGATATTCGCCGGTGCCGGTGATGGTGCCGCCGGTGCCGACGCCTGCCACAAAAATATCCACTTCGCCGTCGGTGTCGGCCCAGATCTCGGGGCCGGTGGTCAGGCGATGGGCCTCTGCGTTGGCGGGGTTTGCAAACTGGTCGGGGATGAAGGAATTGGGGATCTCCCGGGCCAGCTCTTCTGCTTTGGCGATGGCGCCGGTCATGCCCTGGGCGCCGGGGGTGAGGACCAGCTCTGCCCCGTAGGCGGTCATGAGGAGGCGGCGCTCCATGCTCATGGTGTCGGGCATCACGATGATGGCCCGATAGCCCCGGGCGGCGGCCATAACGGCCAGACCGATACCGGTGTTGCCGGAGGTGGGCTCAATGATGACGGAGCCCTCTTTCAGGATGCCCCGGGCCTCTGCGTCGTCGATCATGGCGCGGGCCACACGGTCCTTGGCGGAACCGGCGGGGTTGAGGAACTCCAGCTTGGCCAGGACCTTGGCCCCAAGCTGCTGGGAGGCCTCGATATGGGTCAGCTCCAGCAGGGGAGTGCGACCGATCAGCTGTTCAACGGAAGTGTAGATTTTGCTCATGGGAAAACCTCCGGTAGCTTTTGGAAAATACAGGCGGGATGAAAGATGTCCTGCACGATTCACTGCATTATACGTCCATAAATTCCGTTTGTCAAGGGTAAAATTTGTGAATTTGATAGAAAAATTTCAAATGCAGGAATGTCTTGACAGGATGGGTGGGGGGATTTACAATGGATTTCATGCAGGCCGGGCTTTCCGGCCCGATTTTTCCTGACACCGTCAGGGAAAGAAAGGAGTTATACACCTATGAGTATTTTCAATAATGAGAGTATTTTGGCCTGGCTGAAGTACTTTTCCGATAACACCGACATCGACCTGGCCTCCACCCGCATCCTGGATATCACCGGGGATAACAAGAACCTGATGGCCACCGTCCAGACCAACAAGTCCGTGCTGGTCTTCACCGACGGCAACCACCCCGAGGTCTTCTATAATATGTGGGACAACGGCCTGGGGGACTGTGAGGTGTGGTACAACGAGGGCTCCGAGCCCGAGGGCAAGATGAAGCACAACCTCCTGTCCGAGATGATCGACCGGGGCGTGAACGTCTCCGCCGCCATGCTCATCCTGAACCCCGATGCCCGGACCACCTACCGCACCGGCATCGACAACAGCCTCTTCTCTCCCGGCTCCATCCGCTATGTGGCCCCCGAGATCCGGGCGGTCATCATGAACAAGCTGGATCTGGACGAGGGGGACAACGTCTGCGTGGTCTCCGGCGAGAGCATCGCCGTGGAGGCCGCCATCGCCGCCCGTCGGGGCAAGGTGGTGGCCGTGGAGTACAAGGACGGGGACTTCCAGACCATGGAGGAGAATGTCCTGCGCTTCGGTCTGCGGAACGTGAGCATCGTCTCCGACATGGAGGGCTGGTCCAGCAAGTGGCCCGTCCCCGATGTGGCCTTCCTGGTGGCCTCCCCCAAGCTGGATATGGAGCTGCGGACCCTGGTGGCGGTGAACCCCAGGATCCGGGTGGTCATCTACACCCTGGAGTTCAACTACATGAGCCGCATCCCCGGCATGCTGTGGGACAACGGCATCCGCCCCACCGAGATCATGCAGCTGGAGGTCTCCAAGGTGGGCCGCCGGGACGAGATCGAGGTCCAGCCCGCACCCTGGATCTTCTCCGGCCAGGCGAATTTCGATGAGGACTAAAAAGTACCGGGTTTGTAGGGAAAAAGAAGAACTTTGTCGTTGACAACCCTCTGTCCCGTGGGTATAATACGATATTAAAGAACGAATCAAAGGCGATGACGGAGACAGTAAGCTCTGCGGAACCCCTCAGCGAGCCGGGGATGGTGTAAGCCCGGCGGAAGTAGTGCAGAAGCCTGAACATCCCTCCTGAGCTGCAAGCCGAACCGCATTCTGCCCAGTAGGTTTTGCCGGTTTCCACCGTTACAGGGAGCGCGTATGCTGGTACGCAGGTAACAGGTGGTATAGCGAAGATTTTTCAAGACTTCGTCCTTTTACGGGGACGAAGTCTTTTTATTTCAACTCTGCAACGTTGGAGGATACGAAACATGAAGAAACAAGGACTGGTAGAATTCCGCTGGCATGGCCGGGGCGGACAGGGGGCCAAGACGGCCTGCCTGCTGCTGGCCGATGCCGCGTTTGCCGCTGGAAAGTTCGTCCAGGGATTTCCCGAATACGGCCCGGAGCGCATGGGTGCGCCCATTACGGCCTATAACCGCATCAGCGACACCCGCTGCAGCGTCCACTGCAACATTGAAGAGCCCGACTACGTGGTGGTGGTGGACGAGACCCTCCTGGAGTCCGTGGACGTGACCCGCGGCCTGCAGGCCCAGGGTGCCGTCATCATCAACACCCCCAAGACCCCTGCCGAGATCCGCCGGAAGCTCCGGGGCTGGAAGGGGCAGGTGT
>JAFVUT010000284.1 GCA_017502545.1 Ruminiclostridium sp. | reverse complement strand
GCGGGGCCGGTGTAGTCAGTGAGGCTCTGGTACACGCCTTCGCCGCCGGCACGGTCCACCGCAGCTGCCAGGGTGAGGCCATTCTCATCCAGGAGCTTGCAGACCTGCTGGCCCATACGGCCCAGAGCGCCGTTTACAATAACGTTCATAGCAATATCACCTTTCAAGGTTTTAGCGGGATACAGTCAGGTTGTCTATCACATCCGCTGGTTCTCGGAATGACAATTTGAAACCTCGTAGAGTTTCGCCGCAGCAGCGGCGAAAGACGGTCAAGTCCGTTTTCTGGCGCGACATGTGCGTGCCAGAAAACTCTTCTCGGCCTGTCAGTGTGCCCGAAGGGCGCGCGCAGCAGGCCGCAATCCCCCACTTTTCAAAGAACGGCCCGAAGCATCAGCTTCGGGCCGTTCTTTGAAAAGTCTTATTATCGTTCCATGAATCGGGACAGGAACTCCTTGGTCTCGTCTCTCTGGGGATTGGAGAAGAGTTCCTCGGGGGTGTTGTCCTCCCAGATAACGCCGTCCCGCATGAAGACCACACGGTTGGAGACATCCCGGGCGAAGGCCATCTCGTGGGTGACCACCAGCATGGTCAGGCCGTCTGCCGCCAGGTCACGCATAACGGAGAGAACTTCGCCGACCATTTCCGGGTCCAGGGCGGAAGTGGGCTCGTCGAAGAGGAGCACGTCGGGGTTCATGGCCAGGGCACGGGCGATGGCCACACGCTGCTTCTGACCGCCGGAGATCTGGCGGGGCTTGGCGTTGATGTAGGGGGCCATGCCGACCTTGGTCAGGAACTTCATGGCGGTCTCTTCGGCTTCCTTCTTGGACTTCTTCAAAACCTTGGTCTGGCCAACCATGCAGTTTTCCAGGACGGTCATGTTGTTGAAGAGGTTGAAGGACTGGAAGACCATGCCCACCTTGGCACGGTAGGCGGAGGCGCCGCCCTTGCGGTGGCGGATGTCCTCCCCCTGGAAGAAGATCTCACCGCTGGTGGGGGTCTCCAGGAGGTTGATGCAGCGCAGCAGGGTGGACTTGCCGGAGCCGGAGGCACCGATGATGGAGGTCACGTCACCCTTCTTCACGGTGAAGTCGATATCCTTCAGGACCTGGTGGGTGCCGAAGGACTTGGAGAGGTGGTTCACCTGCAAAATCTCTTTGTTCAGCATGGGTCTCACTCTCCTCTCGTGTCGGTGGTGGACTGGTGGCGGCCCTGGTGGGCTTCCACCTGACGGCCCTTCTGCCGGGCCTCTTCCATCTCCGCCTGACGACGGAGCTCCTCACGGAGCATACTCTTCACACCCTCGGGGTTCCGCTCGTCAAAGGGAGTGCCCCGGTTGGGGTGGTTGTAGGTACCGCCGGCCATGGTCAGGGCATCGGCCTGGGCCAGGTCGTAGCTGCTGGAGCCGTCCATCTTCTTCTCGATATAGCGCAGGAGGAAGGAGGCCAGCAGGGTCATGGTCAGGTAACCGATCATCTCGATGGCAGCGGAGGGGAAGTAGCGGTAGGATGCACCGACGACAGCCTTGTGGGCGGCGAAGAACTCGGTGAAGCCGATGATGAACATCACGGAGGTATCCTTGATGTTGATGATGAAGTTGTTGCCGATCTGGGGCAGGATGTTCCGCAGAGCCTGGGGCAGGATGACATGGAGCATGGTCTGGAAGTGGTTCATGCCGATGGCCTTGGCACCCTCGGTCTGACCGGGGTCCACGGAGATGATGCCGCCGCGGACGGACTCTGCCATGTAGGCACCGGTGTTGATGGAGACCACCAAAATAGAGACCGTCCACATATTGGTGAACTGGAGGGTGTTGTCGGTGAAGTAGGGCAGGCCGAAGAAGATGAACACGGCCTGGAGGATCATGGGGGTGCCGCGGAAGACTTCCACGTAAACACGGACCAGGACCCGGATGAGTTTCAGGAAGAAGCGCTTGAACACAGAGTCGCTCTTGGTATAGGGGATGGTCTGGAGGATGCCGCACACGAAACCGATGAGTCAGCCGATGGCGGTGGCCACCACAGCCAGAATGAGGGTGTTGGCGATACCGTCCAGGTACATGTCGTGGTATTTAGCCCACAGGGTAACCACGTCAGAACCCAACTGGGTCAGCTTATCCATGGGGAAAGGTCTCCCTTCTTTCAGTAGTCAAACAGAGGACAAGGCGAGAGGCTAATCCCCCTCGCCTGTCCGTTATGGCTTGGATTGTGAATTACTCGATGGGCTGAACAGCGGTAGCCTCTGCCATCAGAGCGTTGAAGTCGTCAGCGGTCATGGTGGACAG
>JAFVUT010000283.1 GCA_017502545.1 Ruminiclostridium sp. | reverse complement strand
TGGCTGTGGAGCCGTATGCTTTGAGGGGGATATCTCGTTCTATGGAAAGAGCGGATTCTCCTATGCCAGCACCTTTGGCATCCGGTACCATGGCTTGCCGGAGGGGGCGGATGCCTCCTTTTTCCTGTGCAGGGAACTGATCCCGGGATACCTGGATGGGATCACGGGGGAGTATGCCACACCGAAGGGCTATTTTGTGGAGGAAACTGCCGCAGAAGCCTTTGACAGGCATTTTCCGGAGAAGGAGAAGTTGGTCCTGCCGGGTCAGATTTTCTGATGGGTGAAACAAGAAAGAGCGGTGTGTCCAAAGGGACACACCGCTCTTTTGATATTACGATTTTATTTTGTTTATGATGGCCCAAATGAGCCAGCTGATGCCGCAGGCAGTCAGCATAAATCCGGCAAACAGGCAAAGTGTTTTTCGCTGTACCTGTTCTTGTAGGACGTTACTTTTTATGATAAACTGCAGGTAAACAGATCAACAAACTTGAATTTGGAGGAAACAGTATGGTTGAACGTGCACACATTTCTGATATTGCATCATTGACAGCATTGAGATTAGAATTCTTGCAAGAAGAGTGTGGCGAATTGAGTGGAGAAATCAAAAGTAAGCTCATAGAAGCTTTGCCAGCTTACTTTGAAAAGAATCTTAACCATAATCTTTTCTGCTACCTAATTAGAGAAATGGAAGAAGTTGTTGCCTGTGCATTCTTGCTAATAGTTGAAAAGCCTGCAAATCCGATGTTCATAACAGGCAGAACTGGAACTGTGCTTAACGTATACACGAAACCGATATGCCGACATAAGGGGTATGCAAAAGCGATGATGAAAACGCTGCTCCAGGATGCAGTTGAACTGGATTTGAGTTTTGTGGATCTTGAATCTACAGAGGCTGGGTACGATTTGTATAAATCCATTGGTTTTACTGATGATGTGTCAAAGTACCATTGTATGAAATGGTACAACGTATAGTGAAATTCCAATTTGTCTAACAGATAAAGGGCGCACTTCTATACACCGATCGGTGTAGTGCATTGGACGCAGTATGTGGCTCTCCCAAAAGGAGAGTCAAGAGCGTCTGCAATGGAATATACGGACATGAAAACGGAGCGTATCTGAACCGATACGCTCCGTTAACTGTTTTACGGAGACCCTCCAAAAGCCGTTCCTTTTCTGTTAAAACACGTTGGTGATAAAAATCTCCAAACCAATGAAGATCAGGATGCCGCCCCCCAGGATCCCGGCTTTGTCCGCCAGCCTGGTGCCGGCCTTCTTGCCGATGGAGAGCCCTCCCAGGCAGATGACAAAAGTCACGCCGCCGATGATGAGGCAGGCCAGCAGGGCCTGAAAAAGATCGTAGGTGGCGATGGTGAAGCCCACGGAGAGGGCGTCGATGGAGGTGGCCACACCCTGGACCAGCAGACCCATGAGGCCCACGGGCGGGGTCTCGTCCTCGTCGTCCTGGCCTTTGATGCCCTCCCAGACCATCTTGCCGCCGATGCAGCTCAGCAGGAGCAGGGCGATCCAGGGGATGAAGGGCTGGAAGGCCACGAAATACTGGGTGATGGTGGTGACGCAGAACCAGCCGATCAGGGGCATGGCAAACTGAAAGCCGCCGAAGACACCGGCCACCCCGCACATCCTGCCCTTCCTCATGGCGGGCTCGTTGAGGCCGTTGGCCAGGGAGATGGAAAAGGCGTCCATGGCCAGGCCTACGCCCAGGAGGATGGTGTTGAAAAAGAAAGAAAACCCCAGGGTCATGTCGTTTCCTCCGTAATATGAAAGATCCAAGCCGGGCAATGCCCTCTTTGGCGTGAAAAGACACCGTCAGAACTGTAGCACAATCCTATGGGGGTGTCAATGTCGAATAGAAACGGACCGGAAGGATGGATTCCGGTCCGTTTTGCGGTTGGTCAGGGTTCGGCGAAAAAGATCTCCGCCTGAAGAAGGGGATCGTTCCCCGGTTCCACATGGATGGCAGCCCACTGTTCCCTGCTGCCGGGGAAGAAGACGGCCTCCATCCGGTCACAGCCGTAGAAGGCTCCGCCGTCAATGGTCCGGGGGATGCCGGTGAAAAAGACCTTTCGCAGGTTCTGGCACTGACCGAAGGCATCCGGACCCAGGTGGGTCAGGTCGGAGGGGAGGGTCACCTGGGTGAGCCCGTCACAGCCGTAAAAGGCGGCGTTCCAAATGGTCCGGATGGTGTCCGGGAACCGGATGGCGGCGAGCCCCTTGCGGCGGTTGAACACATCCATACCGATCTCCGTGACGGTCTGACCCCGGAAGGTCTGGGGGATGACCACCTCTCCCCGGATG
>JAFVUT010000282.1 GCA_017502545.1 Ruminiclostridium sp. | reverse complement strand
TTCATGATGGCCAGAGCGGCGTCCTGATTCACCTCCCGGAGAAGGCCGGCGGCAAAGAATACGTAATCTGCGTCCAGATAGAAGGAGGATCCTTCCGGCAGGAGAATGTCAGGTTCCCTTTTGGCATCCCGCAGGACCTGCCGTAGGGCTGTCCCGCCGTTGCCGCTGAACACCAGAGGACCGCCGGTACCGATGACCGTCCGAACAGAGGTGAGATTCTTTCCGTGCTGCACGGTCTTCACGCCTGCAGAGGAAATGTGCTGGATCCGGCCTGCGTGGCGGCGGGCACTGATGCGTACCGCCCCCTCGGCCAGAGCCTTGTCCACCTTCTGCTGGGCAACCTCCTGAGCCAGATCCCGGTTTTGGGTGACCCACTGGGTGATGACCCGTTGGACTTCTTCCCGGGGAAGCCCCGTGTCGAACACCATTCGTTCCATGCCGATCTCTGCACAGAGGGAGTTGGAGGACTCCCGCATACCCAGATCTCCTTCTACCGTGCGCTTTACATAGGGTTCCGTTACCCCCACCGGCTTTGCCCCGTCATAGGGTATCTGCTCTGCGTAGGAGTGGATATCTGTGGTAGCTCCCCCAACGTCAACGATCATCAAATCACCCAGCCCGGGTTGTGACTGGGTCCCTCGAGCCAGGAGCTCCCCGGCAGAAAGGACGGCCGCCGGGGTGGGCATGACCATCCGGTCCAGGAGGCCGGACACCTTGTCCAGCCCCTTCATATTGATGATGCGATGGAGGAAAACCTCCCGGATGATGGCCTCCACCTGGGCCTTGTCGATCTGGCACACATTAGGAATGATATTCCGGGCGATATAGCACTCTTTCTTCCCCTGGGTCAGCAGACGACGAACCTCAGAAGCGGCGGCAGAATTCCCGGCATAGATGATGGGGATATGGAGTCCGCTCCCAGACAGCATCTCGGCATTGTGGAGGAGGACTTTGGTGCCGCTGTTTTCGTACCCACCGCAGAAGAGAAGGATCTCCAGGGGCAGTTCTTCTAGCTGGGTGATATCCTCCGGGCGCAAAGGTCCGGCACAGGTGGTAAGGATCTTGCCACCGGCCCCAAAAGCCGCCGTTCGCCCTGCCTGGGCACTGAGGGACCGGGAGAGTCCCACCACACCCATCCGCAGGCCGCCGGCTGCACTGGAAGAGGAAAGTTTCAATGCCTGTTGAAAATGCGCATCCCCTATCCCCTTTCGGGCGGCTGCAAAGCACTGCTCCAGACCGATCCGGGCATCCCGGGAGACCGTGGAAGGAAATCGGTCGCTCAAGACCATACGCCTCTCCTCCAGGTCGGCCACCACCACTTTAGTATAGGTACTGCCGAAATCCGTCAGGATCACATAGCGAGATCTGCTCATCTCTGATAGGTCCCTTCGTAGATCTTCTTGATGGTGGGAACGATGGTCTCCATCCGGTTGTCACAGTTGACCCCCAGAGCTTTCAGATCTTCCGTCACATCCACCGCCAGCTGACTGCCGTCCAGATTTTCATTGAGCAGGCCACCCATAATGAGTACCACGTCCTCCATGTCATGTTCCTTCAGTTTCGTCAGCAAGTCCTTAGCAAAGCTCAGGGCAATGCCGTTATAGGTGCTGATGATGACCACCTTGCTCTCGGTCTCCAGAAGATTCTCGTTGATCTCCTCCACCGTCACATAAGTGCCCAGGTCAAAGACCTCCGCCCCAGCCTTGTTGCACAGGGACTTCACCAGCTCCTTTCCGTAGTCGTGGATATCCGTGGAAGCCACCAGGGCGATCTTTCCGGCCAGTTCCCCTTCCACCTTGCCGGCAGACAGGAACATCTTCTTCTGCTTGGTCTGGAGGGTCTTGATGATATCCGTGGGCCGGACTGGTTCCCGGCCTCGGAGAGCGGTCTTTTCCTTCTTACCAACACCGAAGTTCATCTCCAGCTGTTCCGGACCAATGGCTTTCAGGGCGGCAAAGATCTCGCCGGGATGGGTCAGATCCACCCCCAGATCATCCAGGCCATTCATGACCCGCTCAAAGAAGACCCTGCCGCAGGCCAGCAGGATATCCCGTTCTGCCTCCACAGCATTCCAGTTGACGTAGGGCTCATAGAGAGCGGCCTTTTCGATCATCATGTCCACACACAGGTGTCCGTCAATGATCTCATCCGCTGTGGGGATCCGGCAGGCCTCGGAAACCGGTACGGAGGCCACCGCATGACCGGTGGGCTTATGCCGCTGACAGATGGCATCTGCCAGGGAGAAGCTGGACAGGGCACCATAGTTCTTGGAGAAATCCAGTCCATAGTCGATGGTGTTGCCGAAGGTCATGGTACCGGGGGTGTTCTTCACATTGGTAGCGTCGCAGACCATATTGAAAACGATGCGGGAGATGGGATCACTGAAAAGGTTTCCGTAGGAGAAGGTCATAGAGGCCCCCAGAAGGTCCTCCACCAGATAGCGCTCGATCATGGTCCAGCCGGTCAGGTTGGCCAGGTCGTGGAACTGGTTTCCGTAGCCGTCATCCAGATTGGAGTGGATGATGGTGCCGTCAAACCTTCCCATGAGACCAAAGGCCAAAAGGGAGTTCTCCGTGCGTTCCCGTTCCAGTTCGATACCGGGATATTCATAGGTAAAGTAGTGAGAAACGTTGCCCAAAGAGGTCACACCGGCCTCTAGAGCCAGTCTGGCATTTTCCAGGGCATTGGGACAGCCGATCATGTGGTCGCTCATGTGGGGCTGTATGGGTGCGATCTGACCGATGGCCTTCCACTCCTCCGGGGTTTTGAAAATCAGGCCTGTACCCGGCTGGAGCTTGGAACGGTACTCCTCCGGCACACCCATGACCCAGTCAAAGATAAAACCCATGCGGGTGATGTAGCTCCCCCGGCGTTCCAGTTCCCGGTAGATGTATTCCACATTCCTGGCGGTTTCATCCCAGGAGTTCCAGCCAATGTGAGAGTGCTTGGAGATAAAGCCCTCCTTCATGGCTTTCCGCTTGAATTCTGCCTCGGATTTGACCCCGTGATGGCGGAAGAACAGGGTCTCGCCGATGGTAGTCTGGGCGGCGATCCTGTCGATCCGGCTTTGAATCTCCCTCATATCCGGAAGGTCTTTATATTCAAATCGCTTGTTCAGGATAATATTCATATGGCTTCACTTCCCTTCTTCCTTATCATATAATAAAAGAGACCGATTGACAAGCAATCGGTCTCTTTTCATGAGAAAATCAATTATGCAAACAGCTGGGGCATCAGGATGCCGGGCAGGGTGGTTGCAACTGCGGGAACATAAGTGGTCAGCAGCAGAGTGGGGATCCATGCGAAGATGATGAAGATCATGATGGGCTTGAGCATGGTGTTGATCTTTGCACCAACGACACGGCCGGACAGGTACAGCATGGGAGCAGTGGGAGGAGTGATGTTACCCATACCCAGGTTGACGCCCAGGATCGCTGCAAAGTGGACGGGATGCACGCCAATGCTGGTCACGATGGGCAGCAGGATGGGGGTGCACAGCAGGATGCCGGAGGTATCGTCCATGATCATACCGATGATGACCATGAAGAGGTTGATCATCAGCAGAATAACGATACGGTTGTCGGTGATGCTCAGCAGGGTCTCTGCGATCTGAGTGGGGACGTTCAGCATGGTCAGCAGCTTGGAGAAGATCATAACCATGAAGAACATGACCATGATAACGCCGGTGGTGGAGGCGGACTCGGTCAGAGCCTGGATGAAGGTCTTGCCCTTCAGGCCCTTGTAGACCAGGAAGCCAACGGGGATGGCGTAAGCAACGGAGATAGCAGCAGCTTCGGTTGCAGTCATGATACCGCCGTAGATACCGCCCAGGATGATGATGGGCATGATCAGTGCGGGAATGGCATGAACGACAGCCTTACCGGTGTTGGCCACCCAGTTGCCCTCTTCCTTTTCGGGCTGACGGATGTCCATCTTACGGCACATGACAGCGTTCACCAGGCACAGGAAGATGACCAGGATGATGCCGGGGACGACGGTTGCGGTGAAGCAGGCCAGAACGGAAGTACCGGAGGACCATGCATACAGGATCTGTGCGGAGCTGGGAGGGATCAGCAGACCCAGGGGGCAGGCAGCTGCCAGCAGAGCGGCAGTGTAGCCGGTGGGATAGCCAGCCTTCAGCATACGGGGGTACATCAGAGAACCGATGCAGGACAGGGTTGCGGATGCGGAACCGGAGATGGAACCGAAGACGGCAGAAACGATAACGGAAACTGCGCCCAGGCCGCTCTTGGCCTTGCCCACGAATCGTTCGACCAATCCAATCAGTGCGTCACCGATGTTGCCCTTCTCCATGATCTTACCGGCCAGAACGAACAGGGGGATAGCCAGCAGAACGACGGAGTTGATCTGGGTGTAACCGGATGCAAGCAGGGTATTGGGGTTGAAGTCCATGGTGTAGGTCAGCCACAGGAATGAGCCGCCGAAAGCGAAGGGAATGGGCATGCCAAGGATCAGGCCAACGACCAGAATAACAATACTAATGATGACTTCGATATCCATTATTCGTTAGCCTCCTTTTCTGCGTTCTCTGCAGCTTCAGCTGCCTTTGCGGCCTCAACCTCGGCCTTGGTGGGTGCGGAGCACTCGGGGAACTTGGCCTTCAGTGCATCGGTGACATAGTCGCCGTCCTGAGGCACAGAGAAATAACCCTTGCGGACAAAGGTCAGGGTGTTCTTGATAAAGTAGATCACATGATAGAACTCCATCAGCAGGAAGCCGAAGAAGACTGCGGACTTGGGGATGACCAGGGGGATCTTCAGTGCAGTGGACAGACCGCCCTTGGCGATCTCAGCACCGAAGTAGCGAATAGCCCAAACAAGAACGATGGTGTTGACCACGATGGTCAGCAGCTGACCCAGCAGGGCAACCGCATCCTTCTTGCGCATATTCTTGATGTAAACGTTCAGCAGGTCAGCCTTGATGTGGCTGTTCTCGTAGGAGCCGTAAACAGCACCCATGAAGTACAGCCAGAAGGCGAAGAGCATAATAACTTCGTCGGAACCGTAGAAGTTGCACTTGAACACATAACGCAGGACCACGGAATAGAC
>JAFVUT010000281.1 GCA_017502545.1 Ruminiclostridium sp. | reverse complement strand
CCCGGGGGCCCGGCGGGTGAGGTACTGGTCGTACCGGAACAGCAGGCTCCCGTAGTAGTAGTGGCCCAGGATGACCGAGTTGGGCTTCCGGGCCTCTCCGTGGATGTGGAAGAGGGGGACGGACCGGCCCTCCAGGGGCAGGTCGTAGTAGGTGTGGAGCATGAACTTCTGCTCGGATTTTTTCACGGCGGCGGTGTGCCGCTGGTATTTCTTCCACCGGTTTTTGGTCAGGAAGTCCGGGACTGCGGCGCACTCGATCTCATAGGTGAAGTTGGGGGTGAGGATGCAGTCGAAGGGCAGGGCCAGGAGCCGGTCGATGATCCCGTCCAGCCAGGGGTGGACGTCGCACTGGGTGAGCTCCTCCTTCAATTCCTGGAGGGAGCTGCCCACGTGGTCCCGGCTCAGCAGGACGGCCTGCATGGGGAAGGGGATGCCCTTGATGTCCTGGGGCCGGTATTGGGTGCGGTTGATCTTTTCCAGCAGACCCGCCCAGGAGGCCCCGCCGTAGACCCGGTTCAGGCCGTTGCCCAGGAGCAGGACCTTGGGCCGCTTGTGGGGTTGGATGTATAGGGTGTCGTGCACGGTCCCGCCTCCTTTGGGTGTTGATAAAATAAGTATCCGCCTATCCGGGGAAATTGTCAATGTGAAGATAAAAAAATTCCTCCCCGGTGGGGAGGAATGAGGGACGGGAGAAGGCTTTTCCATATTCGGAGCGAATTCGTAGGGGCCGATGCCCTCATCGGCCCTGCCAACGTCAAGGGTCACCGCCACGTTCCGGGCGGATGAAGGCATCCGCCCCTACAAAACGGGTGGATGTGAACCACCCCCAAAGCCTCCCTCTGACGAGGGAGGTGGATTCGGCGCAAGCCGAAGACGGAGGGAGAGATACCGAAACGTGCGGGGTCCGTGATGTCCTCTGGGACACGTTATCTCTCCCTCAGTCTGCTTCGCAGACAGCTCCCTCGTCAGAGGGAGCCTGATTTTCACCCCAACGCCTCTTCCGCCAAACGCACCAGCTGCCCCACGGCCTCTTCCTCCTCCATGGCCTGGAAGTTCTCCAGCCCCATGGCATGAAGGGCCTTGCGGAGGGCCCGGGTCAGCCTGGAGTCCGCCCGGGTGCGGAGGGTCCCCCGGTGGATCTGGCGGGCCACGGCGGTGAGGAGGCCGTGGAGGCCGGTCTCCTGAAAGGCCCGGGTCCAGTCCGGCTCGGCCCGGCGCTCATACACCAGGGGCCGCTGATCGCTGGAGGCTGAGAGGGAAAAGACCTCCCCCGCCTGGATGATGATCTTGCTGACGATGGCGTGGTCCGCCGGGGCAGAGGCGGGAGGGGACTTCCCCTCCAGGCGGGCGCGGATGTCCCGGTGGAGGTTGGTGTACTCCGGGGCCATGGCCTGGGCCTGCCGGGCCAGGAGGGGGAGCAGATCGGTCTCCTCCCCCGCCAGGATGTCCCGGGACAGGGTGAGGAATCTCCCCTGCCAGTCCAGCCGGAGAGGGACCGCCCAGTCCCCGGGGGTCTTGGCCAGGAAGGGACCCCGGAAGAGGGCCAGGGCCTCGCCCCGGTCCCCCCGGGTCAGCAGATGGGTGAGCCGGTCGGCACCCACATCCAGGGTATACCGGGGGTTCAGGCGGTAGGCCCCGCCGGCCGCCTGGACCAGACCGCTTTTTCCCTCCAGGCCCAGGGGGGCCAGCAGGTCCCGCAGGCGGCTGAGCCGGACCCGGGCGGCGTTGGCCCCGCCCTTTATGGGGAGGGCGGTGTCCAGTTCTTCCTGGGGGACCCAGCGGTCCCGGTGGACCAGGAGATATTTTAATAAGAGCCAGGGCTGGGGGGACCGGCCGGGGGTCTCCTCTGCCCGGCCCAGGTGGTTTTCCAGGGTCAGGGGGCCGAAGAGGGTCACCCGGACCAGGTATTTCTCTGTGGTGGTCATGTGGGACCCTCCTTTGATAGAACAAGCCCCCGAGCGAACTCGGGGGCTTGCGTGTGTTGTTCAGTTAGAACGAATCACCAATACGATTATGCGTAAACGATGATGTGCTCGATACCATCGCTGGTGATCTGCATGGAGACAACGTCGCCTGCCTCGATGTCAGCAGCGGAGCCGATCTCGCAGGTGCCTTCAGCATCGTCGATGACCCAGATCAGGATCTCGGAGACATCGCCGGAGCCAATGCCAGCAAACTCGACCACGTCACCGGAGACGGACTCGACCTTGTACTGCTGGTAAGCGGGGAGGACAGGCAGTGCGCCAGTGACCAGACCTTCATCGTTGGTCAGCAGAGTGTACATGCCAGCCTTCAGAGCGCCCAGGTTGAACTCGGGAGCGCACATAACATCAACAACTTCGCCATTGATGACGACGTTCTCGAAGGTCACGTAGGTGTCGCCGTCAATACCAGCGTTGATAGCGTCGCAGCTGTCCATGACATAAGCCTCAACGGGCTCACCGGGGAAGATAGCAGCGGTAGCGTCGACGTAGATGTAGTCAGCAAAGTTGTCCTCGTCGTCTGCATAGTAAGCTTCCAGCTCAGCCATTGCAACCATAGCGGGAACATTCTTGTAGCCAACGAAGGTCTTGTACTCAACTGCATCGTCAGCGCATGCATACTCAACCAGGAAAACGGTCTCGTTGTCAGCGTGGATGGTGCTGTCTTCATAATACTTCATGCCATACCAATACTTTGCAGTCTTAACAACGATGTTGGAGTTGTCGTCTGCGATGACATAGCCAGCATACTCAGCATTATTCAGAGCGATCATCTCGTACTCGCCGTTGTCAGCAACGGTGTACTTCACGAAGTCGTGGACATACTGAACGGTTCTGTCCCAACCAGCCTGGGGGTTGCCATCAACTCTGACAAACTCTGCCTCGCCGGTAGCGGGATCAACAACGCGACCCTGGATGTAGGAGTCGTGGCCGTTGGGAACGTTAGCATAGCTCTCGTAGAAGGTGAAGAACTCTTCAACCTCGTCGATGACCTCAACCAGGCCGATCAGGTTGCCGTAGAAGTCAACGAAGACATCGTACTTGTGGTCAATAGCGCCGGGGTTGGTCAGGTGATAGTGAGCAGCATAGTCATAGGTCTCGCCGCCGATAACAGCCCAGTCATTGCCCTTGATGCCCTTCTGGGTCAGGGTAGCGGTGTCAACGGGAGCGGTCTCGGTCAGGTAGAAGCCGTAGTCCTTACCGTCCTCGTCCTTCATGAAGGAGTAGTTGATCAGAACATAGTCATCTTCTGCGAACTCGTCGGTCTCGACGATAACGGTATCCTTGTGAGTGTCGCACTCGAAGATGGTCAGCTCAGCGGTAGCAGCCTCTTCCAGGTGGCCGTTCTTGTCATAGACAGCCTCGGTGGTCTTGCCAATCTGGCCCAGGAAGGTCTCGATCTGGACGAACCAGTAGTCGCCGTCGATCTCGTAGACCTCGGTCAGGGTGCCCTGAGCACCGATCTTGGTGGTGGTGTCAGTCAGAACGATAGCACCGTCAACAACGCCGTCACGAGCGCCGTTCTTGTACTCAACGATCTTCTCGCCGCGGTCATCGCCAAAGTTCTCGGTCAGGCCCAGGTCCTTAGACAGGTCGCACTCGGAGACAGCAACGGTGTACTCAGCAACGGGAGCGTAGGGGATGGAGACGACTGCCTCGTAAGCGCGGCCGTCCTTAACGTACCACTCCTGAGCGGGCTGGCCCCAGGGAGCGGTAGCAGCATCAGCCTTGTAGGCGACGATGCCGAAAACGTCCTCAGCCAGGTCCTCTTCACCCAGAGCGTTCTGATAGCCGAAAGCGGGGGTGTAGCCAACCTTGTCAGCGAACAGGATGTTGAAGATGATCTGAGCAGCGACCTCACGGGAGATAGCAGCGTTCAGGTCAACACCGGTGATGCCCTCCAGAGCGCCGGTCTCGTAAGCGACCTGAGCGACCTGGACGGTCCAGTCAGCGCCGGTGAACTGGCCGGGCTGGTTGTAGCCAACAACACGCAGGAAAGCTGCCAGAGCCTGGTAGCCGGTCAGAGCGGAGTTGGGCTTGTACAGGCCTTCGCCGCAGCCCTTCAGGTAGCCAGCGTCAGCAGCATAGCCGACATAGCCTGCGTACCAAGCGGTAGCAGCGGTGTCGGTGAATGCAGCAGCAGCGCCGCCTGCGAAGTCAGCGGTGTAGACGTCCTCCACGTCGCCGGTAGCGATGCGGTAGGTCATGGTGGCCAGCTGTGCACGGGTCAGGTTCTTCTGAGGGCCATAGGAGCCGTCTTCAAAACCTTCCAGAATGCCAGTCTGGGAAGCGAACTCGACAGCGGTAGCATAATCATCAGAGATCTGTGCGCCGTCGGTGTAGGCTGCACCAGCGGTAACGGCCAGGGACAGAGACATAGCCATTGCCAGAACCAGTGCGAGAGCCTTCTTCAGGTTTCTCATAGGATTGTTCCTCCTTGTTAGATTTCCCGTTTTCACGGGGGGGTGTATGCATAAGCCCGGTTCCCGGGCATCATGCCGAAGGGTGAAAAACATTATGTTCTGCGAAAGCAGAACATAAGATAAGGGCGCCCTTATCTAAAATATCACGGCACACATTATCTTGACGTTTTTCATGTTCAATTCCGCGCACCGAGGAGGGAAGGTCCCCCAGCGTCAGTTACGCTACTGTCATTTTAGCAAATAATTCTTCTATGTCAAGTTTGTAGCCCATTTGAAACAAAACTGTAACATTGGAGGCGGCTGATAGCCGCCCCTACATAGTACATCGTACCGTCCGGGTATGTAGGGGCGAACTGTGTTCGCCCGCGGGCGGTCACAGACCGCCCCTACACGGGTAGTGCTTAAAGACATAGGCAGTGCCTCATCTGCAGGTCACAATCCCTCCGTCTCGCCTAACGGCGAGCCACCTCCCTTTACACAAGGGAGGCTGAGGCGAGTGCAAACCTCCAGGCTCCCCTGTGTAAGGGGAGCTGGCAGTGCGAAGCACTGACTGAGGGGTTGTAACCCTTGCAGGATCCGAAAAACAAAGGTGGGTGGAAATCCCCGCCCCTTTCATGGTATACTATATAAAATCACACCACGAAAGGAGGGTCGGTATGGCAAACCACAGTCAGGGGAAATTCTGGTCCCCCTCCCTGCTGAAAACCCGGGGCTGGACCAACGAGCTCATGGAAAAGCTCCTGCCCAAGCCCAGATACCGCAGGATCAACGGTCACTCCGTCCCCATGTGGCACCGGGACGATGTGCGGAAGGCCGAGGAGACCGACCTCTTCAAGAAGAAGTCCCGGCCCCCCAAGCCCATGGGACAGGCCGCCGAAGGGGCCCGCTTCGCCGCCCAGACCGCCGCGGACACCCTGGACAACATCTGGAAGGCCGCCCCCAAGGGGGAGGACCCCGGCTGGGTTTTGGCGGAATACTACCACCAGGTCATCACCCACCAGCTGCCGGGAGCCGCCAAGGGACGGCCCATCCGCCCCAACCAGGCTTCCGCCTTTCTCAACCAGTTCCTCTCCCTGGAGCGCCGGTGCGACCCGGACCAGCTCCCCGCCGACCTGACCCACTTCGTCCAGGCGGGGGTGTGGATGGGGGACAACCTGACCGGTCCCCTCATGGGAGAGGTGAAAGCCCGGTATGTCCGGGTCCTGTATGCCGCCGCCTCCCAGGCCATCGCAGACTTCACCGCCGCCCAGCCCGAGGCCGACCTCCGCGCCCTCCTCACCATGGAGGACTTTCCCAAAAAGCAGCTTCTCTCCCGGACCCTGGGCTACCTGTATTCCGTCGTCTTTGTCCCCCAGGCCATCCGCACCAGCCTGGAGGTCCTCATGGCCCTGAACCCCAAGGATGAGTACCCCGAGGCCCGTGCCATGTCCCGCCGGTTCATCCTCCACATCGGGGGCACCAACACCGGCAAGACTTATGCCGGGTTCCAGAGGCTGAAAGCCGCCCCCACCGGGGTCTATCTGGCCCCCCTCCGGCTCCTGGCTCTGGAGGCCCAGGAGATCCTGCTGGAAGCCGGGGTGGACTGCTCCCTCACCACCGGGGAGGAGGAGGACCGCCGGGAGGAAGACACCCACGTGGCCGCCACCGCCGAAAAGCTGGACCTGAAGCAGGTCTACCATGTGGCGGTCATCGACGAGTGCCAGATGATCGCCGACCGCCAGCGGGGCTATGCCTGGACCCGGGCCATTTTAGGGGTCCAGGCCCCGGAGATCCACCTGTGCGCCGCCCCCGAGGCCAAGGACCTGCTCATCCGCATCATCGAGAGCTGCGGGGACAGCTGGGAGCTGGAGGTCCACAAGCGGAAAACTCCCCTGCTGTGCATGAACCACACCATGGACTACACCCGGGTCCAGCCGGGAGATGCCCTCATCACCTTCTCCAAGGTGGGGGTCCTGTCCATCGCCGAGGACCTGCGCCAGGCGGGGAAGGAGCCCGCCATCATCTACGGGGCCCTCCCCTACTCCACCCGCCGGAAGCAGATGGAGGGCTTTCTGGCCAGGAAGATGGAGTATGTGGTGTCCACCGACGCCATCGGCATGGGCCTGAACCTGCCCATCCGCCGGATCATCTTCATGGACACGGAAAAATTCGACGGCATCGAGCGCCGGGAGCTGAAGCCAGAGGAGATTCAGCAGATCGCAGGCCGTGCCGGGCGGTACGGGATGTATGCCAAGGGATACGTGGGGGCCACCCAGAACCTGGCCGCCATCCGGGCCGGGCTGGAGACGGTGGTCCCGCCCCTCCAACAGGCGGTCACCGGCTTCTCCGACCTGGTCCTCATGGTGGACTTTGACCTGTTGGAGGTCCTCACCGAGTGGAACCGGATGCCCACGGTGGAACCGTATATTAAATTGGATATCAGCCGGTATATCTCCCTCATCTCGAAAATACGGGAGATGGGCTTTACCCTCACCAAGGACCAGGAGCTCCGGGCGGCCAACATCCCCTTTGACGAGACCGAGGAACCTCTGCGGGAGCTCTTCTTCCACTTCCTCCGGGTCCATCTCCGGGGAGAGGCCATCCAGCAGCCGGGGCTTCCCGAGGGGAAGGACCGGACCCTGCCCGAGCTGGAGCTTTTTTGCCGGAAGCTGGACCTGTACTTTTCCTTCGCCAAGGCCTTCGGCTGTCCGGTGGACGAGGATGACCTTTACGACAAGCGGGAGGATGTGGCCGAGGAGATCAACGAGATCCTCCTCCACCGGCTGAAAAACAACATCCGCTTCTGCGCCTCCTGCGGCAAGGCCCTGCCCATCCATCACAAGGGCCGGCTGTGTGAGGGGTGTTTCCAGAAGACCCGGAAGGGGGCCTATGGGTTCCACAAAGAACATCGAGGAAAGCATTGAGCCTCCCCTGTGAGGGGAGGTGGCCCGCAGGGCCGGAGGGGTGCGGGGTAAAAGGGTATGCCGTCGTACCGGTACGACAATTATACTGTCAGGATAGCACCCCTCAGTCAGCCTGACGGCTGCCAGCTCCCCTATCAAGGGGAGCCTTTCCTTCTCCCGCAACTCGAATGACAAAACGCCCGACCGGCTTTCCGGTCGGGCGTTGGGTTTACTTGCAGAAGGTTTCGATATAGCTGTCGATGGAGTTCTTGATGACCTCGATGGCGGCCTTGCGGTCGTTCACGTCACCGGCCACGGCCTCTCTGCCCTCCAGGTTCTTGTAGACCGTGAAGAAGTGGGCCATTTCGTCAAAGATGTGGGCGGGCAGGTCGTAAATGTCGTGGTAGCCGTTGTAGGTGGGGTCGGAGAAGGGGATGGCGATGATCTTCTCGTCGTTCTTGCCGCCGTCCAGCATGCTGATGTAGCCGATGGGGTAGCAGCGCACCAGGGTCAGAGGGTCGATGGACTCGGAGCACAGGACCAGCACGTCCAGGGGGTCGCCGTCGTCGCCGTAGGTCCGGGGGATGAAGCCGTAGTTGGCGGGGTAGTGGGTGGAGGTGAAGAGGACCCGGTCCAGGATGATGAGACCGGTCTCCTTGTCCAGCTCGTACTTCTTCTTGCTGCCCTTGGGGATCTCGATGACGGCGATGAAGTCCTCGGGGGTGATGCGCTTGGGGTTGATGTCATGCCAGATATTTGCCATGGCTGACGCCTCCTTTATGTAAATGTATAGATTTTTTACAGGCTGTCCAGATAGTCGGACACAGGGAAGTCCCGGACGGGCTCGTCCTTCCGCAGGTACAGAGGGTGGTGGGGGTGGCCCTTCTTGGACCGCTTGCCGGCGCACAGCCACCGGGCGCCATATTCCTCCCCGATGGCCACCATCTCCCGGACACAGTCCTTCAGGTAGGGCCGCTTTTCGATGATGGTCCCCCAGGCGGCCCAGACGGCGGGACGGTAGCCCTCCCCCACCTGCTCCAACACATAGCGGAAGGCTGCCATGTTCTCTTTGTGCAGGGCCAGGTTGCAGGCCAGGTCCATGTCCTCGGGGCGGGTGGCCCGCTGGGCGTAGACGTTGAACATGAGGAAGCTGTCGTAGCCGTTTCCCCTGGCGATACGCTCCACGGATTTCAGGGTGTTGTCCAGGTCACCGGGGGCAGCGGTGGAGGGGTTGATGCCGATGCAGATGAGGGGGTTCTTCCCCCGGGTGCCCAGGAGGTACCGGTACTCGGCGTAGTGGTCGGGGATGTAGAGCCACTGGTCCCGGTCGTAGTCGTTCCGGGTGGGGATCAGGGCCTGCTGGAAGGTCAGGATGTCCAGGTCCTGGGTCTGACAGGTTGGGATATGCATGGGGGACACCTCCGGGGACAGGGCCGGGACAATTTCTGCCCGGGCCCTTGCTTTTCTCGGTTCTTTTCTCTATAGTATAGTAGCGTACCACATTTTTCCCCATCTGTCGAGATGGGAGTTTTTTCAAGAGAGGAGTGCCCGCCATGTCGAAGACCGACCAGACCCTGGACCTGACCCAGGGGGTCATCTGGAAGCAGCTGCTGCTCTTCCTGGTGCCCATCGCCGTGGGCACCCTCTTCCAGCAGTTCTACAACACCGCCGATGCCATCATCGTGGGTCAGTTCGTGGGTGCCGAGGCCCTGGCCGCCGTAGGCGGCTCGGCTGCCGTCATCATCCAGTTCGTGGTGGGCCTCTTCACCGGTCTGTCCTCCGGCGCTACCGTGGTCATCTCCCACGCCTTCGGCGGCCAGGACAAGGAAAAGCTCCACCGGGCGGTCCACACGGCCATCGCCTTCAGCATCGTAGCCGGCGGGGTCATCACCCTTCTGGGGGTGTGGCTGGCCCCCGATGCCCTCCGCTGGACCCGAAACCCCGGGGAGATCATGGCCCCTGCCACCAGCTACCTGCGGATCATCTTCCTGGGGACCATCCCCGTCCTCCTGTTCAACATGGGCGCAGGCATCCTCCGGGCGGTGGGTGACTCCCGGCGGCCCCTGTACTACCTCATCGTCTGCTGCCTGCTGAACGTGGTCCTGGACCTGGTCTTCGTGGCCTTCCTTCGCATGGGGGTGTCCGGTGCCGCCCTGGCCACCATCCTGGCCAACCTGGTGAGCGCCGTCCTCATCCTGATCCAGCTGGTCAGGACCAGCGGGGATTTCCGCCTGGTCCCCCGGCAAACCAAAGTCCACGGCCCCACCCTGAAGCACGTGCTGTACATCGGCATCCCCGCCGCCATCGAAGCCTCCATGTACTCCGTGTCCAACCTCCTCATCCAGGTGCCCATCAACGAGCTGGGGACCGACGTGGTGGCCGCCTGGTCGGCTGCCGGCAAGCTGGACGGCATCTACTGGTCCCTGATGGTGGCCTTTGCCTCGGCCATCCTGGCCTTCGTGGGTCAGAACTACGGGGCGGGCCGGTATGACCGGATGAGTGAGGGCGTGAAGGTCTGCCTGAAAATGGCCCTGGCCCTGACGGTGGTGCTGGGGGGCATCCTGCTGCTCGTCTCCCCCTTCGCCTTCCGGATCTTCACCAACGATCCCGAGGTCATCCATTACTCCATCCTCATCATGTACTACTTCGTGCCCTTCTACTTCATGTGGCCCTTTATCGAGGTCCTGGCCAACGCCCTGCGAGGAGCAGGCGATGCGGTGGTCCCCATGGTCATCAGCGTGGGAGGTATCTGCGGCGTGCGCCTGCTGTGGATCTTCCTGGTGGTCCCTCACTGGCACACCCTCCTGTCCATTTCGGTGTGCTACCCCCTCTCCTGGCTGGTGACGGCCGTGGTCCTCATCGTTTATTATAAGAAAGCAAATTGGGCAGCCAATGACAAAAAACAGCCTCCCTCTGACGAGGGAGGTGGCACGGCGCAGCCGTGACGGAGGGAGAGATACCCCATCGTGAAGGGTTGGAAAACCCTCTGGGTTTCGTTATCTCTCCCTCAGTCGCTTCGCGACAGCTCCCTCGTCAGAGGGAGCCTTTTTTATTGCTCACAAAAGGCTTCTGTCAATATGGATCACCGAGCGAGCGGAACCTTCTTTATAAATGCTCCGACAAATTCTCGGTCCGTAGGGGCCGGGATGGGAGGGGGGCTCCGTCCGCAGGCAGTCCAGGTGGCGGAGGTGGGCCCGGACCATCTTTTTGTCCTGAAGGGTAGGATAGTGACTGGCCAGATACTGATCAAAGGGCAGGTCCCACACCTGCCGGAGGGTCTCCCGCAGCACGGACACAGGGGCGGACTCCCGGCCCAGCATCAGCAGGGTGGGGTTCAGGCCGTCCCCCGCCAGGAGGATGCCCTCCTCCTCCAGCAGGAGTCCCACAGACCCCCGGGTGTGGCCCGCCAGGGAGATCACCCGGCCGTGAAGGCCTCCCAGGTCAAAGACTCTGCCGGGGTCCAACTCCTCCACATGGTAGGCAGGAGGCTCCCCGGTGGTCATACGGGCGTGGGCGGCCAACAGGAACCAGTCGGCCCGGTTGGCATAGACCGTATCAAACCGGTGGTTCCCCCCGATGTGGTCGTCATGGCCGTGGCTGTTGAGGACGATGTAAGGGGTGTCCAGGGTCTCCTCCAGAAAGGTCCGCAGGTCCTTCTTCCCCTGGCCGGTGTCCCACAGGATGGCCAGCTTATCACCCCGGACCAGGGTGCAGTAGTCCCGGTAGTCCTCCTCCAGGTGCCAGACCCGTGGCGTGATGGCTTTGTAGTTCACCAGTGGCCTCCTCCTTTTCAAGAAATGAGGGGCGCATTCCTGCGCCCCTCAAAAGGTTCTGAATCAGTGCTCCACCAGGGCAGCTGCACCGGAGATCATCTCGGTGAAGGTGGGGTGGGGGTGGATAACAGCATGGAGGCCCTCAGCGGTGATGCCCTTCTGGACGGCCAGAGCCAGCTCGCCGATCATGTCGGTGGCACGGGGGCAGACCAGGTGTGCGCCCAGGATGCGGCCGTCGGCTGCATCGGTGATCAGCTTGACGTAGCCGCTGTCGGTGTTCTCGATGAGGCACTTGCCGTTGGCGCCGGTGAGGAACTTCACGGCCTTGGGGGTGATGCCGGCTGCCTTTGCCTGGTCCTCGTTCATGCCCACGGAAGCGATCTCGGGGTTGGTGTAGACGCAGCTGGGGACAACGGACATGTCGATGGGAGGCTCCTTGCCGGCGATGACTGCCACGGCGTTGGCACCCTGTGCCTCTGCCACGTGGGCCAGCTGGATGTTCTTTGCCTTGGCGTCGCCGATGACGTAGACGTTGGGGATGCTGGTGCGGCCCACTTCGTCGCCCACGATGGCGTTCTTGAACATCTCGATCTCCACGCCCTCGGCGAAGAGGCCGTCGATGTTGGCGCAGCGGCCGGCAGCAGCCAGGACGCCCTCAGCGGAGACCACCACTTCCTTACCCTTCTTGTCCAGGTAGGTAACGGTCATGTTGCCGGGGGTGCCTTCGATCTTCTGGACCATGGCCTTGGCTTCCACCTTGATGCCCCGCTTCTTCATCATCATGCCCAGACGGGTGGCGATCTCCTTGTCCATGACGGGCAGGATGTGATCGGCTGCCTCCAGGACGGTGACTTCACAGCCCAGGGAGTTGTAGATGGAGGCGCACTCGATGCCCACGACGCCGCCGCCGATGATGATGAGGGACTTGAACAGGATGCCGTCCCCTTCCAGGATGTCACGGCTGTTGTACACGCCCTCGTCGTGGATGCCGGGGATGGGGGGATAGGCAACCTTGGAACCGGTGGCGATGATGATGTCCTTGACCTCGTAGGTCTCTCCCTCGCAGGTGACCAGGCCGGAACCGGCGATCTGAGCCTGGCCATAGACCACGGTGATCTTGCCGGCCTTCATGAGCTTCTCCACGCCCTTGCGCAGCTCCTCCACCACCTGAGCCTTACGGGCGTGCATAGCGGCGAAGTCGAAGGTGTAGTTTTCCACGTTGATGCCCAGGTCGGCAGCGTGGGCCAGGGACTCATACAGCTCGGTGCTGTGGATGAGGGCCTTGGTGGGCATGCAGCCGCGGTTCAGGCAGGTGCCGCCCAGGTCTTCCTTCTCGAACAGGACCACCTGCATACCCAGCTTGGCAGCCTTTTCTGCTGCGTTGTAGCCGCCGGGGCCGCCGCCGATGATGGCAATATCAAACTTCATTGTCATTTCCTCATTTCTCCAATAGTAAAGAGAGCATACTCTCGATCAGTGCAGGCGCACTGTCCGGGTCCTGCCCCAGTCGCTCCCTCAGGGCGGTCTCCTCCAGGGGGCATCCCCGAAGAAGGGTGGGGACCCGGCTCAAAAAGTCCGCTTCCAGCCCGTCGGACCAGAGGGCAGCCTCGGTGATGACGCCGTCTGCCCGGGAGAAGTCCATCCGGAGGATGCCCCAGTCGAACCGGGCCTCCCGGCTCACCTCCAGGGGACGGCTGCTGCCGTAGATCCACTCAGGTTGGGAGAACCGGGCCTGGCCCTCTGCAATGGCAGTCCGGTCCAGGTCGGACTCCTTCCAGATGGTCATGGGCAGACCATAGACCTGGCCGAAGGCGGCGATGAGAGCCTCCTCCAGGGCGGGGATGGACAGGCCGGGGATGTAGTCCCGCAGGTTGGCTACCCGGCTGCGGACCGACTGGACCCCTTTGGCCTGAAGCTTCAGGGGAGAGACGTTCAAATACTTCTCCAGGGGAGACATATCCACATCCACCATGATGGTCCCGTGATGGTAGCACTGCCGGCCGGTCTTATAATAAGCATGGCCGGAGAACTTCTGGCCGTCGATGGTCAGGTCGTTCCGGCCATTTTTTTCTGCCTGGATCCCCAGGGCCTGGACAGCCCGGAGGATGACATCGGTCTGCTTGTCCTTGTCATAGTCCTCGGTCCGGACCAGGAAGGTAAAGTTCAGGTTGCCCAGGTCGTGGTAAACAGCGCCTCCACCGGACAGACGGCGGACAAGATGTCCGCCGTCTGCTTCCAGTGCTTGGATGCGGCACTCATTCTCTGCATGCTGATTGCGGCCAATGACCACCGTGCGCTGATTCTGCCACAGGTAGAGGATACACTGGCCAGGTCCAACCGTATGGAGCAGATATTCCTCCAGGGCCAGGTTGTGGCGGGGATCGTTCTGCTCAGAACGGATGACGTACAAGGAATGGAGCATATTACGCCTCCAATTATCTTTTCAAAAGGGGTTCCGCCTTACTCGAAGGTGTAGCGGACGATAGGGTTACGGGCCGCAGTGACCTCGTCGGGACGGCTGATGGCGCAGTTCAGAGGTGCGTTATGCAGCTTCTCTGCGTCTGCCATACCCTCCTCCAGGATTTTCAGGAAGACTTCTGCTGCCTCGTCCAGAGTCTCGGGGCTCTCGGTCTCGGTGGGCTCGATCATCAGAGCTTCGTGGACGATCAGGGGGAAGTACATCGTGGGGGGGTGCATACCGAAGTCCAGCAGACGCTTTGCCACGTCCATGGCGGTGAAGCCGTGGTCGTGGGCCTGACGGCTCAGGTCCATGACGAACTCGTGCATGCACAGGCCGTCGCAGGCCATGTCGTAGGAGCCCACCAGCTTCTTCATCATATAGTTGGCGTTCAGGACTGCACCGGCAGATGCCTCGGGGATGCCTTCCTTACCCAGGGTCAGAACGTAGGTGACAGCCTTCAGCATGACCAGGAAGTTGCCGTAGAAGGAGCGGACCTTGCCCATGGACTGCTCGGGAGCGAAGAACTCGTAGCCGTTCTCGGTCTTCTTCACGTGAGGAGTGGGCAGGAAGGGCTTCAGGAACTCCTTGCAGCCTGCAGGGCCGCTGCCGGGGCCGCCGCCGCCGTGGGGAGTGGAGAAGGTCTTGTGCAGGTTCAGGTGGACGCAGTCGAAGCCCATGTCGCCGGGGCGGACGTGGCCCATAACTGCGTTCAGGTTAGCACCGTCGTAGTAGCACAGGCCGCCTGCATCGTGGACGATCTTGGTGATCTCCAGGATGTTGGGGTCAAACAGACCAACGGTGTTGGGGTTGGTCAGCATGAGGCCTGCGGTGTCGGGGCCGACCGCTGCGCGCAGAGCATCCAGGTCAACGCCGCCTTCGGGGTTGGAGGGGATGGAGACCACCTTGTAGCCAACCATGGTAGCGGAAGCGGGGTTGGTGCCGTGGGCGGAGTCGGGGACGATGATCTTGTTTCTTGCGGTATCACCACGGGACAGGTGATAGCTGCGGATCAGCTGCAGGCCGGTGTACTCACCGTGTGCACCGGCTGCGGGCTGGAAGGTCATGCCGTCCATGCCGGTGATCTCGCAGAAGAGCTGCTCTGCGGTGTACAGTGCTTCCAGGCAGCCCTGGACAGTCTCCACAGGCTGCAGGGGATGGATCTGGGCGAAGCCGGGCAGAGCGGCCATTTCCTCGTTGATACGGGGGTTGTACTTCATGGTGCAGGAGCCCAGGGGGTAGAAACCATCGTTCACGCCGTGGGTCTGCTTGGCCAGTTCGGTATAGTGACGGCCCAGGTCGATCTCGGAGATCTCGGGCAGATGAGGAGCGGTGCCGCGCAGCAGGCTTGCGTCGAACTCTGCAACGGGGACATCGCATGCGGGCAGCAGGTCCATGCCGCGGCCGGGCACGCTGCGTTCAAACAGCAGTTTCATTATGCGCACACCTCCTTCAGGATTGCAACCAGGGCGTCCATGTCGCCGCGGCTGTTCAGCTCAGTGCAGCACCACAGGATGCCGCCGTCCACGGGCAGACCGCCCAGGATACCCTTGGCTTCCAGAGCGGCGCAAACCTTCTCGGGAGCCACGGGGCAGTCGGTGAGGAACTCGTGGATGAAGGGCTTGTTGACCCGGAGCTTAAAGCCGATCTTCTCCAGCTCTGCAGCCAGGTAGTGCGCGTGTGCAGCGGAGCTCTCAGCTGCCTGACGCAGGCCCTTGGGACCCATGGCTGCCAGGTAGACAGATGCGGTCATGGCGCACAGTGCCTCGTTGGAGCAGATGTTGGAGGATGCCTTCTCACGGCGGATGTGCTGCTCACGGGCCTGCAGGGTCAGGACGAAAGCACGGCGGCCGTCGTGGTCGGTGGTCTGGCCGACGATACGGCCGGGGAGCTTACGGGTCATCGCCTGGGTGCAGGTCATGATGCCCAGGTAAGGGCCGCCGAAGCCCATGGGCATACCCAGAGGCTGGCCTTCGCAGACCGCCACGTCAGCGCCATACTCGCCAGGGGTCTTCAGCAGGCCCAGGGAGATGGGGTTGCAGCCCATGACAGCCTTTGCACCCACTTCGTGGGTGGCAGCCACCACAGCATCCATGTCTTCGATGACGCCGTAGTAGTTGGGGCTCTGGACATAGACAGCAGCGGTCTCCTTGGTGAGGGCTGCCTTCAGCGCTTCCATGTCGGTGGCGCAGTCAACAGCGGGATGACCACAACGGGAACGTCGCGGCTGCCGCAGTAGGTCTGGATGACCTGGATGGTCTGGGGGTCTGCTGCGCCGGAGACCACCACGGTGGAACGCTTTCTCTCCTGGCACATGAGAACTGCCTCGGCAGCGGCCACAGCGCCGTCATAGACGGAGGCGTTGGACACGTCCATGCCGGTCAGCTCGCAGACCTGGGTCTGATACTCAAAGATGGACTGCAGGACACCCTGGCTGATCTCAGCCTGATAGGGGGTGTATGCGGTCACGAACTCTTCCTTGGAAGTCACGGTCTTCACGATGGAAGGGATATAGTGGTGATATGCACCAGCACCGCGGAAGATGCTGCGGAACTGCTTGTTCTCACCGGCCATTGCGGCGACCTTCTTGCCAACTTCCAGCTCACTCATACCCTCGGGGATGTTCAGCTCCTTGAGCAGAGCCTCCTCAGGCACGATGCTGTACAGCTGGTCCATGGAGGTCAGGCCGATGGACTCCAGCATTTTCTGCCGCTCTTCCCGGGTTGCGGGAATATAGCTGCCCATATTATGCCTCCTCAGCTTCGACGACGGCTGCGTAGCCCTCTGCGTCCAGCAGATCCTCGGTAGCGGTGACGTTCTCGACCTTGATCAGCCAAGCGCCGTAGGGATCCTCGTTGACCTGTGCGGGATCATCCAGCAGCTCTTCGTTGACTGCGCAGATGGTGCCGGTCACGGGGGAGAAGACGTCGGAGACAGCCTTGACGGACTCAACGTCGGAGAAGGACTCACCAGCGGTGACTTCGTCGCCCTCTTCGGGCAGGTTGATGAACACGATGTCGCCCAGAGCGCTCTGTGCGTAGTCGGTCAGACCGATCACAAAGACGCCGTCCTCTTCCTTGATCCACTCGTGAGATGCGGAATACTTCAGTTCTGCGGGAATGTTAGACATGATGATTTCCTCCAAATTAATAATAGTAGAATGGTGTTTTTCTCTTTACTTATTCATGAGGTGCAGGGATATTCCTGCAGCCCATTACTTACCTCTGGTGTAGAAGGGCAGGGGGACGATCTCGCAGGCAACACGGCGGCCGCGGACGTCGACCTCAACGGGGGCACCGATCTCGGTGTACTTTGCATCCACCATAGCCATGCCGATGGCCTTGCCCACGTAGGGGCACTGGGTACCGGAAGTGGTCTGGCCGATCTTCTCGCCGTCCACGAACACGTCCATGTGCTCACGGATGATGCCGCGGCCGGTGACAGCCAGGCCGATACGGACACGCTTGGGGGCACCGGCAGCCACCAGAGCCTCCCGGCCGATGAACTCTTCCTTGTCCAGCTTCACGCCGAAGTCCAGACCTGCCTCCAGAGGAGTGACGGTCTCGTCCATCTCGTGGCCGTACAGGGGCATAGCAGCTTCCATACGCAGGGTGTCACGGGCACCCAGACCGCAGGGGATCAGGCCGAACTCCTCGCCTGCCTCACGCAGGGTCTTCCACAGCTTGGCTGCGTCTTCGGGAGCGCAGTAGATCTCATAGCCCAGCTCGCCGGTGTAACCGGTGCGGGAGATCATGGTGTTGACGCCGTTGATGACGATGTTGGGCAGAGCGGTGTAGTAGCCCTTGGGGATCTGGTCTTCTGCCAGCAGCTTCTTCATGATGGCGGGAGCCTTGGGGCCCTGCAGTGCCACCTGAGCCACGTTGTCAGAGATGTCCTCGCACTTGGTGCCTTCCAGGACGTTCTTTGCCATGTGCTCGTAGTCCTTGTGGCGGTTGGATGCGTTGACGACCACCAGGTAAGCCTCCTCGGAGAACTTGTAGACGATGACGTCGTCGATGGTGCCGCCCTGCTCGTTGCACATGACACCGTAGCGGACCTTGTTCACGGGCATACCGGTGTAGTCGTTGGTCAGCAGGTGGTTGACGGTAGCCAGGGCAGTGGGGCCGGTGAACAGGATCTCACCCATGTGAGAAACGTCGAACAGGCCGCACTGCTGACGGACTGCCATATGCTCCTTGATCACGCCGGAGGCTGCGTACTGCACGGGCAGCAGGTAGCCTGCGAAGGGGACGATTTTGCCGCCTTCTTCCACATGGACATCATAAAGAGGGGTCTTCAGTTCCATAATAACTCGCTCCTTTTTTTCATTTTTTGACACGGAAAACAAAAAGAGACACAGCCCTTGCATCCACGTCAAGTTCTGTGCCTCCGTACCTGACCTGAAAGTTTCTCCGCCTGGGGCGGATTGCCTCTTCGGTGCGAACTCGCTCTCCGGAGTTTCGTCCAAAACCGGTCCTTTTGCCTGAGAGTTTTTGCAGCCCCTTCGGCTCCGTGCCCGCAGCACGGCATCTCCCGGTCTTATCATCCGACAATATGTGGTTAGTCTGCCCTTTTGGAAGCAATTCCATCTGGACAGGGGGTTGATAATTTTATTATAGTGAGCCAAATTCTCCCTGTCAACGTATTTTTCCCTCCACTTATTAAAAAATAGAAAACCCCGGCACAGGAAGTACCGGGATTTCTGCGGATCAGTCCGCTGCCTCAGCGGCTCACGCTGCGGCTTCTTCCTCTTTCATTTTGATCAGTTCCGGCCGGACCACCAGCAAAGCGATGACCATGGCAAGGCAATCTGCAATGGGTCCGGCGAAGAGAACGCCGTCCAGACCCATAAAGAGGGGAAGGATCACCAGCAGGGGGAGGAAGAGGAAGATCTGCCGGGTGAGGGAGATGATGGTCCCCCGCTTGGCCTTGCCGGTGCTGCTGAGCATATTCATGGTGACGGGGGCAATGCCGTTGATGGCCACCATGAACATGAAGATGTGCATATACCGGATGGCGAAGTCCCCGTAGGCTGCCGTGCCGTCGCCGAAGACCGACAGCATCTGACCGGGGAAGAGCCAGAAGCAGGCGAACTCCACCAGGCCGATGGCCACCACGAAGATGAGGGTCTTGCGGTAGGTCTCCCGGACCCGGGCGTAGTTCTTTGCCCCGTAGTTGAAGCCCATGATGGGCTCGCAGCCCACGGAGAAGCCGATGATGACCGAATAGAAGATCATGTTCACCTTGGCCACCACGCCGGCGGCGGCCAAAGCCTCGGAGCTGCCGTAGACCGACAGCTCGCCGTAGTGGCGAAGGGAGGAATTCAGCACCACCTGGCTCAGGAGCATGGCCACCTGGTTCAGGCTGGCGGCGGCGCCGATCTTGGCCATGTCGGCCACATAGGACCCCTGGACCTTGAAGTATTCCTTCTTCAACGGACCGGTCTTCAGGTGGCGCAGGTAGCGGACCACCAGGATGGCCGACAGGATCTGGCCCAGGATGGTGGCCAGGGCGGCGCCCTCCACCCCCATACCCAGGGGGTACAGGAAGAGGAAGTCCAGCCCGATGTTGGTGGCCACACCGGCCACGGAGCACATGAGGGTATACTTGGGGCTGCCGTCCGCCCGGATGAGCAGGGTGCCGCCGTTGGTGAGCATCAGAAAGGGGATGCCGATGGCGGTGATCCGCAGGTAGGTCTGGGCGTAGGGCAGGACCTCTTCCGTGGCGCCGAAGAGGTAGAGGATGGGGGTGGTGAAGACCAGGGTCAGGACCATGACGGAAAGTCCGCAGGCCGACACCATGGTGATCCCCTTGGCCCCGTAGTTCAGGGCCTCGTCGATCTGCCCCTTGCCCTGGAGGATATTGAAATGGACCGTGGCACCGATGCCGAAGAGCAGGCCCAGAGCACCGCAGACGATGGTGAGAGGATAGGCCACGGTGGTGGCGGCATTGGCCAGATAACCGATCTTCTGCCCGATGAAGATCTGGTCGGTCAGGTTGTACACCGCTCCCAGCAGGGCGCTGAGGATGGCGGGGATGGCAAACTGGATGAGAAGCTTGGGGATGGGGGCAAAGCCCAGGGGGTTGTTCCCGGGAGGCCCTCCCATGGGTTTCGGGGGCATGACCGTCCCTCCTTCTTTATTTTAGTACGTTGTCCTATTTGACAGGATAGCACCTCCGTGGTATCCTGTCAACAGAAATTCCAAGGGAGGGAAACCCATGGCCCAGAGCACCAGACAGGATATCCTGGCCTGCGCCCGCAGGCTCTTTGACCGGCACGGCTACAACGGGGTGTCCATGCGGGACATCGCCAAGGAGCTGGGCATCAGCGTGGGAAACCTGACCTATCACTTCAAAAAGAAGGAGAACCTGCTGGAGGCCATGATCCTGGACTCGGACCGGACGGGAAACCCGCCCCCGGCGCCCCAGACCCCGGAGGACCTGACGGCCTACTTCCGCCATCTTCTGGAGGTCCAGCAGACCTACGCCTTCTACTTTGACAGCTACCACCAGCTGGCCCAGACCTCCCCCCTGCTGGCCAACATCCAGCAGGAGATGCTGGGGAAAGTCCGGCAGGATCTGACCGCCTGCTTCCAGACCCTGGAGGCAAAGGGCATCCTGGCCCCGGAGGCCTGGCCCGGTCAGTACCGGACGGCCATTCGCACCCTTACCCTTCTGCTGATGGTCCGCCTGCCGGGAGAGGAACGGCGCACCGCCGGGGAGGAAGGGATGGACCAGGTGATGGAGGCCATCCAGGGCGTTCTCCGGCCCCTTTTGACTGCAAAAAACGGCTGATGCAACCGCATCAGCCGTTATGCATTTCATTTGTTCCGCAGGGACACCACAAACTGCCCCGAAGGGGCAATTTCACTCGGCCAAAGGCCGAATTTCACACGCTGTAAGCGTATTTCACTGAGCCATTGGCTCAATTTCACTGTGGCCGCTGCATTTTGCCGCGGCCACTCGTTATTCCACAGGGGTGAGGGTCCTGCTCCCCTTCCGCAAAAGGAGGAAGAAGATCAGCATACCCACAGCACCTGCCAGAGAGGCGAAGGTCAGCAGGACGAAGACGCTGGTGTAGTCCAGCAGGAGGCCGCCCACGAAGCTGGCCAGGACGTTGCCCAGGGTCATGGCCATGGTGATCCAGGCCTGGCCCTGAACCCGCTCCCTCTCAGCCACCATCTCGTTGACAAAGTAGATGGAGGCCAGGGCAAAGACGGCGTAGCCGGGCATCTCAAAGATCTGGATGACATTCATCCAGAACATATTGGGGGCCAGGAAGGCACCCAGGGCGTGGCAGAAAAAGCCCACGCCGGAAACGCACAGCCAGAACCGGCTGCTGGCCTTGGCAATCATCCAGGAGAAGAGGAACATGACGGGGAGCTCCACCAGGGACTGGATGAGGAGCATATTGCCCATGGCGGCGCTGTCGCCCCCCAGAGGGGTGACGATCTGGAAGGCGAAGGTGTTGAGGACGTTGTGACTCACCAGGAGAAGGACCACGCCAAGAACCAAGGGGATGACCCCGTGGTACTTCAGGGGGAAGGGCTTGCCCCCCTTGACCTTCTTCTCCCGGACGGCCTCTTCCCGGGGGCCGTCCTCCATGCCCTTGAACTTGAAGGCCAGGATGGAGCCCATGAGGACCAGGTTCAGAAGGGTCAGGGCCACGGGGATGGAGACCTCCCCGAACCACAGGACCAGCTGACCCACCAGAGAGGAAAAGACCCCGTAGGAGATGGACCCGGCCCCTCGGGCCACGCCGAAGTTCATGGGGTTGCCGCTGTTGATGCAGGCCATGCCCAGGGCAGAGCACAGGGGCAGGACCACCTGGATCATAACGATAAGGGCACCGTACAGCAGGGCCTGGGGGACCATCCCCGGCACCACCAGAAGCAAAGCCCCGGCCCCCAGCTGGATCAGCACCAGCAGGGCGGCAAACTGCCGGAGGGAGAGCCGTTTCAGCCCGTCGGCCAGGCCGGAGAACACCGGCTGGAGGACGGCGGACAGGACGCTGGAGACAGCGATCACCGTGCCGATCCGGGCATTGGTGAACCCCTGGGCCAGAAGGTACACACTGGAAAAGGTGACGATGGCGCAGTAGCAGCCCCAGTAGCTGCCCTGGATGAGGGTATAGTTTACGGTAGGAGCCAAGGATCTGGACATGGAACCCCTCCTTTTTCTTTGTTGGGGCCATTCTATCATACTCCCGAACCATTTGCAAAGGGGCGACAGGGGCATTGCTGGAGTCCCTGCGGGGGCCTATGAACTGCACCCGTGTATCCCTGCGCATATTCCGTGTTAATATCCGAAGAGCGTGTACGCCGGGTCACCGGAGATCCTTTATGACAAGGGACTTACTTCCAGCCAAAAACCTGATTCTTCCTTCTGAACAGAAAGATTCCAACCCAAAATTTCGTACACGCCCGACTCCACCGGGTAGACCTGTGGAACACTGGGGTCAGAAAGATCCAGGATACCAAAACTCCCCTTCAGCTCCTGGGGCAAAAGCCAGCGGCAGTCTCGGCAGAAGGGTTCTGCTGTAAGAGTCGGCTCATTGGCCGGGATCAAAACACTGCCCGTCTGACTGTCGGAATCCCAGCCGCCGGATGCCCGAAGCGTCCCGATAAACTGGAATTTTCCTGGCACTTGGGTTCCTACCAGGGTGCCAACCTCTCCTGTAGATGCATCCAGAAGGCAAGGAACATCATAGCTTTGGCTTTGACACAGGGCACAAACCTCCGGCTCCCTGAAAGCAAAGAACCGAAGCTTGTCCCAGTTGTTCCAACAGAACAGCAGCAGAAGGATGACAAGGAGCAGCAAAACGCCGTACCAATACTTGCAGATATTCCTCATAGAGATCCCCCTTTCCCCTCGCCCTCACTTTTATACTACTTTATACTACTTTATCCGAAATGGCAATATCTTAGCGTATTATGTAGTATTTTTTATCCCGAGGTGACTGCCAGTGAAACCGTTAAAGAAAAAAGTCAGCATCACTTTGGATGAAGATATCATCGAAAAAGTCAAACTTCTCGCTGAGGATCAAGACCGCTCCTTCTCCCAGTATGTCAACCTGGTGCTGAAAGAGTATCTCCGTCAATTGGAGTCGAAATCCCAGTAATCATACGACAGCAAAAGGTCCCTGTGCTCAAGCACAGGGACCTTTTTGTCTCTTTCAAACACATTTGTTCCATTTTTCGTTATCTCGGACGGCAGGATGCGGCATACTGCGTATCCCATAATACAAGCTCCAAGGGAATGCCGACGGGCCAGGGCAGTCCCCCGGAGCCTGTAACAGATCGCAAAGCCTTCTCCCGGCTCACTGTCCAATGGCGGCGTACTTGCCCAGCATGTTGTCGGTGGAGCTGTTGTAGATCTGCACCTGATAGATCACATCCTGGATGTTGTAGTCGGCCACCATCTGGGAGATGGTGTTCTTGGTGTACCGGGCATCCACCCAATACACATACTCGTAGTGGTCGATGAGCCAGGGGATGAAGGCATTGCCGTAGGAGTCCTTCACCACCATGACCGCAGAACCATCCGTGATGCTGGGGTTGTGGGCGTAGGAGAAGGGCCGGTCGCCCCCCACGAAGGTGGCGTAGAGCTCACTCTTGGCATAGGAGGACACGTCGTTCACAATGAACCAGTCCACCACAGACCCGTTGGTGTAGTGCATGGTCATGGCGTTGGTGCCCTTGGGCACATAGGCCACCACTGTGTCGGGGTTGGCGGTGAGGGCGGCGTTGTTGTTGGAGGAGGAGACGTAGGTCCCCAGGAAGCCGGGGAACTCCATGGTCTGGAAGTCCTCGATGGGGTTGGGCTGGATGCCCTTTTCCTTGCAGAACGCCTGGTAGGCGTAGTAGGCCCCCAGAGCCGTCCAGTGGTGGTCGGTGTGGAAGTAGATGTACTCGGCGTTGTGCTTTCGCAGGTTGTCGAAGGCGGACACGGTATGGATGCCATCATTCATCTTCCCATAGATGTAGTCAATGGCGGCCTTCTCGTCGGAGCAGCCCATGTCATCCAGGACGGTCTGGTCCAGCATGACACCGGCGCTGATGGGGCAGATCATCACATACAGATCGACCTTGTCTTTCACATTGGCATAGACCTGGTTCATGGTGGCGGCGAACTTGTCGGCGGCGGGCTGGGTGAAGTAGTACAGGCCGTAGCCGCTGCCGTTGGTGATGTAGATCTGACCCTGCATCTCGCCGATCTCTTTGACGGTACCGTCGGGCAAAATTTCCTCGGGCTCTGCCGCCTGGACCTCCTCCCCGGAGGCATCCGGGTCGGGGATGTCGTCGGCCGTCATGGTCTCGCCCACGATCTGGTCAGACCGGATGCCGTAGAGGTGTTCCATGGTCTGGCTGCCAGAGATGAGGCCCTCCCGCAGGGGGAAGGTGTCGGCATACCAGGTGTCGATGTCCTTAAAATAGCTGCCGTCCCAGAAGGCAGACCAGGAGAGCTCGGGGAACTCTGCCAGGTCCCGCTTTTCCACCACGGAGGTGTCCGGCCGGGCGAACCAGAGCAGGCCGATGAAGCCCATGATGGCCAACACCAGACCAAAGCCCAGAATCTTGATGCCCCGGACCAGGCCGTTGATCTTTTTCCGTTGTGCTTTGTCCATGTTTTCGGTTCCCCCTTTCTCAGAACTGGAAGTACAGGAAGGGATTGTAGCTGTCCCCGGCCAGAGCCATGGCGGAGAGGAGCAGCAGGAGCGCCGGGTGGGCAGCCTCCCACACCGCATTCACCCAGAAGAAGGCCGTGTTCTTCCTGGAGAGGTTCCCCAGGATGTTCCGGACCATCCTGCCGATGGGGAAGCAGGCGATGGTGCTGAAAATCAGGAAGAAGAGGTTGTTTTTCAGGGCCAGACCCACGGCGGCCCCGGTGAAGCCGTTGCCGTTGAGGCCGAAGAGGCCCTTCACGGCGATGCCCAGGAGCTCAAAGTCGGTGAACTTAAAGAGGATCCAGCTGAAGAGGACCAGGATGAATACCCCCACGCCCTTGAGGGGGAGAGGAATTTTATCCAGCTTGTCCTTCAGCAGGAACCGCTCCAGGCCGATGAGGAGGCCGAAGTACAGGCCCCACAGGACAAAGTTCCAGCTGGCCCCGTGCCACAGGCCGGTAAGGAACCAGACCACGAAGAGGTTCAGGACCTGACGGGGGACGGCGCAGCGGTTGCCCCCCAGGGGGATGTAGACGTAATCCCGGAAGAAGGAGCCCAGGGAGATGTGCCACCGCCGCCAGAACTCCCCGATGGAGGTGGACAGATAGGGATAGTTGAAGTTTTCCTTGTAGTGGAAGCCGCACATGAGGCCCATGCCGATGGCCATATCGGAGTAGGCCGAGAAGTCCAGGTAGATCTGGAGGGTGAAGGCAAAGGCCGCCAGAAGGATGCCCAGGGCAGGAACGGCGGCCAGCTCGGCAGCTCCCACCTCGAAGAAGGTGTCAGCCACGGCGGCGCAGCCGTTGGCCAGGATGGCCTTCTTGGCCAGACCCACGGTGAAGCGGCTCACGCCCCGGCTGATCTCAGCGGGGGTGGCACGGCGGCGGATGATGTCCTGGTGGATGTCCTGGTAGCGGACGATGGGACCGGCGATGCACTGGTGGAAGAGGCTGGCGTAGAGGAGCAGCACCCAGTACTTCTCCTGGGCGGCCACCTCTTTCCGGTACACGTCCACCACGTAGGAGATGAGCTGGAAGGTGTAGAAGGAGATGCCGATGGGCAGGACGATGTTGGGGATGTGCTCGGGCACCCCGAAGATCCCCTGGAAGGTGGCGCAGACAAACCCGGTGTACTTGAACACACCCAGAATGGCCAGACACAGGGCGATGGTGAGGATCAGGACCAGCTTCCGCTCCTTCCCCTCCTCCCGCTTCTGGACCTGGAGGCCGCCCACCCAGCAGATGGCCACCATGGCCAGCAGCAGGAAGAGATACCGGGGCCCGCCCCAACTGTAGAAGATCATGGAAAAGACCAGCATGGCGATATTTTTCGCCCTGGGGGTCTTGAGTACGATCTGTGAAATGAGGTTTGCTGTCAGGAAACAGAACACAAACAGCATGCTTGCAAAAACCATAGTGGATCTCCCTCCGTTGTGGGTGGACCGGACGCAAAAAAAGCAGGCTCCCCAAGAGCCTGACATTTGTGCGGGACCGGTCCGTCCTTCTCT
>JAFVUT010000280.1 GCA_017502545.1 Ruminiclostridium sp. | reverse complement strand
GCCTCCAGAAAGAGGGCCTTGGCCTCCTCCCGGGTGAGGACGGGGAGCTTGGAGGTGTTCACCCCGCTGATTTCTACCTTGCTGAGTCGGGCCATGGTGGGTCCTCCCTTTCGTGATGCTGGTATCAGTATCTCCGTAAGGGATTTCCTTCATGCGGGGGAAATATTTTATCGTGCGGGGGGATTCGATGGACTTCGTGTGTTGGAAAAGGCAAGCCTTTTCCAACAGTAGGAATTGCGGCCTGTTGCGCGCGCCCGTTGGGCACACTGACAGGCCGAGAAGTGTTTTCCGGCACGCGCATGTCGCGCCAGAAAACGGACTGGCCTTTATTTCGCCGCTGCGGCGGCGAAACTCTGCGAGGCTTGCCCATTTTTTGTAGGGGCGATTCAAGAATCGCCCGCCAACGTTTCATTCTTCAACGCATCCGCCAGGTTGGCCGTCCAGACCGCAAAGGGCAGGTAATCATCATCGTCCTGGACCAGGGTGACCTGCAGGACTATCTTCCCCTCCTGGAGGATGACGGACTCTCTCGAGTCGTAGACCACGGCGTAGTCCAGACCCAGATCGGGCAGGGGATCTGCGGCATAGGCGTAGTCCCCCTGCTCTTCATAAAGGACTTCTTTCGCCAGTTCCCGGGCCATGGCGGGGGTCAGGGTCTCGTAGTAGTCCAGCCGGTAGTAGAGTTCACGGCGGGGCTGGACCATGCCGGTCTCCCACCAGTTAATGTGGACGGGGATGAGGAGACCTTTGTTTTCATAGTACAGCCCGTCCCATTCAGAAAGGACTTCTTCGGGGACCAGCTCTGCCGCTGTAAGGAAGGGGGGATCACCAGGGTAGTCCTCAACAAGGTTGTAATCTTCCCTTTGAACGATGGGCAGAAAAGGGCTGCCAATGGTCCAGGCCACCAGAAATACGATTTGGGCGACTTTCACCGCCCGGGTCCGCAGGGCAGCAGGACGCCAGTCCTTTTTATGGTCAAATCGCTCCCCGCTATCCAGCTTACGCCGAAGGCGAATCAAATGGAAGAGATGGATCACACGCTCGACCAGGAGGGCAAACCCGCCAGCCAGAATCAGAACATAGGCCCACAGTAATTCATTGAGGGCCAGGAGGGGCGTTCCCCAGCCGGCAATAGCGTACAGAAAGAGGGGGAATGCCACCAAAAACATCAGCAGTCAGAAGGGCAGGTCCCGCCACTCCCATTGGATCATCCGGCCAACGTCCTCCGGTTGGATGCGGGGTTCCGTTCGGAACATCCCCTTCTCCCCATCCAGCCCTCGCAAAATATAGCAGTGGCGCTGGCGGGTCACATAGACCCAGCCCTGGTCCCGGTAGCGGTCCAGGATGACCTGGGGCGGGTCATCGGGGAGCTTGTCCACGTGTCTGCCAAAGAAGGCGCCCGCCGTGGGCTCTCCCCGGCCGGGGACCAGGCGGTAGGGAACCTCTGCCGGCGTACCCCCGGTAAAGTGCCAGCTTCGCCGACCGATCTCTTTCAGATATTTCCCCTCCCGGGCCAGGTCAGACAGCCAACTCTCCAGAGCTTCCAGGTCACAGCTGGAACAGGGCGGAATGTGACGGATGATGGTGGTCTCGCTCATACCTTCTCCCCCTTTCGCCAGAGTTTACTAACTATCGAAACCATTATACATTATTTTCCCTAGTATGGCAATAGCAAACGAAAAAGCTGTCCCATAAGGGACAGCTTTTTATCAATTCGCATTCTTTTTATCCGGCAGCTGGGCCAAAATGATGGCGCCGAACATGAGGACGCAGCCCATGATCTCCCGGGGAGACATGCTCTGACCCAGGATGATCCAGCCTGCCAGGACGGCGATCACGGACTCCAGGCTCAGCACCAGGCTGGCGATGGTGGGGTTGACCCCCTTCTGGCCGATGATCTGCAGGGTGTAGGCCACACCGGAGGACATGACGCCGCAGTACAGCACAGGGATCCAGGACAGCAGAACATCCTGGACGGCAGGCACACCCTCCACGAAGAGCATGGCCACGGTGGACAGGACAGCCGCCGTGAAGAACTGGATGCAGGACATCTGCACCCCGTCCACCTTGGGGCTGAAGTAGTCGATGACCAAAATATGGCCGGAGAAGCAGAGGGCACAGATGAGGATCAGGAAATCACCCAGCTGGAGGCTGAAGGAACCGGTCATGCAAAGCAGATACAGGCCGGCAATGGCGATGACCACGCTGACCCACAGCTTCACCCCCACCTTCTTGTGGAAAAAGATGCCCAGGATGGGAACGATGACGATGTACAGAGCGGTAATGAAGCCCGCCTTGCCCACGGTGGTGTACTGGATGCCCACCTGTTGGAACAGGGAGGCCACACCCAGGGTCACGCCGCAGCAGATGCCGCCGATAACCAGGGTCTTGCGGTTGGCTCTCTCGGTCTGCCGCTGCTCCACGGACTTCCGGCTGTTGAAAAACAGGATGACCGGCAGCAGGGCAACGCCGCCCACATAGGAGCGGACGGCATTGAAAGCAAAGGGTCCGATATGGTCCATGCCCACGGACTGGGCCACGAAGGCCGTGCCCCAGATGAGGGCGGTGAGAAACAAAATAAAGAGATTTTTCGGGGGAAGGCTTTTCATTGCGAGGGGTCACTCTTTTCTTTGATCTTACTTCTTGGAGATGATCTCCTTCTCATTCTTGTAGATATGATGGGGAGGCACGGTGCCCCGGACACTGGAGGTAGGGTACACATTGCTGTGGGGACCCAGGACGGTGCCGGGGTTCAGGACGCTGTTGCAGCCCACTTCCACGTAGTCACCCAGGATGGCACCCACCTTCTTCCGCTGGGTGGGCATGGACTCCTCCCCCTCCCGGATGACCACCAGGGTCTTGTCGCTCTTGACGTTGGAGGTGATGGAGCCTGCACCCATATGGGCGTGGCTGCCCAGGACAGAGTCGCCCACGTAGTTATAATGGGGGGTCTGGACATAGTCGAAGAGGACCACGTTCTTCAGCTCCACGGAGTTGCCCACCACGGCCTTCTTGCCCACGATGGCGCTGCCACGAATGAAGGCACAGTGGCGGATCTCGGCGCCGTGGTCGATGATGCAGGGGCCGCCGATGTAGGCAGAGGGGAAGACCTTGGCGTCCTTGGCGATCCACACGTCCTCAGAGGGGTGGTCGTACTCCTCGGGGGACAGGGTGGCACCCAGCTTCAGGATATAGTCGCTGATCTCGTCCAGGACCTCCCAGGCGTAGGTCTTGCCGTCAAAGAGGTCGGCGGCAATGGTGTCGTTCAGGTCGAACAGATCGGAAATTTTCAGCATTACTTCTTCACCTCAACCACCAGGCCGCGCTGGTTCATCACGGCGATGACGGCATCTACGTTCTCCTCGCACATCTCGTGGGTGGGGGCCTCCACCATGACACGCAGAACAGGCTCGGTGCCGCTCTTGCGCAGAAGGATGCGACCCTGGTCACCCAGGCGCTCGGAGACCTCACGGACGGCGCTCTGGACGGCAAAGTCCTTCAGGGCCCGCTCCTTGTCCTGGACGCGAACATTCTTCAGGACCTGAGGATAGATCTCCAGATCCTGGGTCAGCTTGGACAGGGGCATCTTGCGGCTGAGAACGGCCTGCATGACCTTGATGGCGGTGAGGATGCCGTCGCCGGTGTTGGCGTACTTGCCGAAGATGATATGGCCGGACTGCTCACCGCCCAGGAGGTGGCCGTTGGCCCGCATATTCTCGTAGACGTACTTGTCGCCCACGTCGGTCTTTTCATAGTTGATGCCGGCGGCGTCAAAGGCCTTGTACAGGCCGAAGTTGGACATGATGGTGGTGACCACCGTGTTGTTCTCCAGCTTGTCACGGTCCTTCATGTGGCGGCCGTAGATGTACAGGATGCCGTCGCCGTCCACCAGGTTGCCCTTCTCATCCACGGCAAGGCAGCGGTCAGCGTCGCCGTCAAAGGCAAAACCGACATCAAGCTTGTTTTCCCGAACGTAGTTTTTCAGGCTCTCCAGGTGCGTGCTTCCGCAGTCCCTGTTGATGTTCACGCCGTTGGGGGTGTTGTTGATCACATGGGTCTCGGCGCCCAGGGCCTCAAACACGCTCTTGGCGATCATCCAGGCGCTGCCGTTGGCACAGTCCAGGGCAACCCGCATATCCTTGTAGGAGTGGGTGGCCAGGGAGATCAGGTAGCCGATGTAGCGGTTGCGGCCGGAGGAATAGTCGATGACCCTGCCAATGTTCTCACCGGTGGCATAGGGCAGATAGTGCTTGCTGTCCAGGTACTCCTCGATCTCGTCGATGACCTCCTGCTCCATCTTCTCGCCGTGGCGGTTGATGAGCTTCAGGCCGTTGTCGTGGAAGGCGTTGTGACTGGCGGAGATCATGATGCCGCAGTCAAACTCATCCACCTTGGCGATGTGGGACACGCTGGGGGTGGTGGTGACATGCATCAGGTAGACGTCGCCGCCGGAAGCAGTGATGCCGGCGGACAGAGCACACTCGAACATATAGCTGGAACGGCGGGTATCCTTGCCGATGACGATCTGAGCCTTGTGGTCCCGGCCGTAGTACCAGCCCAGAAATCGTCCCACCTGGAAGGCATGGTCCACGGTCAGATTCATATTGGCCTCGCCCCGGAAGCCGTCAGTACCGAAGTATTTAGACATGGTATTCACTCCAATATATTTGAAAATGGTATGGGTCATTTCGATGGAAGACCAGGAAATATTACTTGCTGGTCAATATATTATTATACAACCGGACCTTGCTCTCTGTCAAATGAAAGAGGGCTTATTCTTTGTCCGGAAAGGCATTCAGATAGGTCCGGACGGAGCGGCCCATCTCCCGGGAGAATTCCGAGTTATATTTCCGATGGCAGAAGGCCTCCATCCACTGCTCGTAGGTCTCCCGTCCGGTACGGTGATCGAACATCTCCCGGAGTTCCTTCCCTTCCAGAGGACGGTAGCCGTTCTCGTGGACGATATGCTTCATGGCCACCCGGGCAGGCTTTTCCCGGCGGAGCTGCTGCTCCGTGGGATAGCCAAAGACCAGCATGGCGGCAGGAAACACATAGGGGGGTAGGTTCAGCAGTTCCCGGTGGAGCTCACAGTTCTCCATGATATCGCCGATGTAACAGGACCCGATGCCCAGACTCTGGGCGGCCACCACCGCATTCTGGGCGGCGATGTTGGTGTCGGACACCGCCAGGAGAAGATCCCCCACGCTGGGGTCTCTGGGGGCACAGCCCGCCTCCAGAAAGGCATCATACCATTTCTGGCAGTCGGCACAGAAGATGAGGACCATCTTGCCCCGGGCAATGAAAGGCTGGTGATCACAGGATTCGGCCAATTGGTCCTTCAGGTCCTGGTCGGTGATATCCAGGATGGTGTAGAGCTGCTGGTTTCCGGCAGTGGGAGCCTGGCAGGCTGCCTCTAAGATCAGAGCCTTGTCCTCCGGGGAGATCTCCCGGTCGGTAAAGACCCGCATGGATTTCCGTTCAAACAACTGACGAATGGTCTCATTCATGGTAAATTCCTCGTTCCTTTTCGGAATATGGAAAAAGGACAACCGAATGGTTGTCCTTTTTTGTGTTGGCGTTACCTATTTTTCCGGCCCGTCTCCAGGCAAGTATCTTCGGCGTAAATGAGCTTAACTTCCGTGTTCGGAATGGGAACGGGTGGACCCTCATTACAATCAACACCAACTCGCTGTCCT
>JAFVUT010000279.1 GCA_017502545.1 Ruminiclostridium sp. | reverse complement strand
TTGCAGCCTGCTGCATCGCATAAATTGTGCACCTGCGGCACACAATTTCCACGTTTGCAGGCTGAGAAGTGTTTTCTGACACGCACATGTCGCGCCAGAAAACTTACTTGACTTTATTTCGCCGTTGCGACGGCGAAACTCTACGAGGTGTTTTGACGCTCTGGAGCCTCTTTCGGAAGAAGGAGGCTTTTTCTTTCACGGGCTCTCTTGCCTCTCCCTCTGGGAGAGGTGGCAGTGCGAAGCACTGACGGAGAGGGCGAATCACTGCCGATAGTCGATACCGCGGGATAGCCGCCCTCTCAGTCTTCTCCCTGCGGTCGAATCCAGCTCCCCCAGAGGGGGAGCCAAGTAGTTGAACCATTCCGCAGAATACTTTTCTTCTGTGCCGCATATCCTCCAGAAGAATAGTTCGGGAGGTTTCCTGCCATGAAAAAAGTTGCCCTGCTCCTGCTCCTGACATCCTGTCTCTTCCTCCTGCCCGTATCGGCGGCGGGACCGGAGACCAACGCCAAGGCCGTCCTTCTGATGGAAAAGACCACCGGGGATGTCCTCTACGAGGAAAACCCCCATGAGAAACTGGAACCCGCCAGCGTCACCAAGGTCATGACCATGCTCCTGATCATGGAGTCTCTGGACAGCGGGGCCATCACCCTGGAGACCATGGTCCCTGTGTCGGCCCACGCCGCCGGAATGGGAGGCTCCCAGGTGTACATGGAGGAGGGAGAGCAGTTCTCCGTCCATGAGATGCTCAAGGCCATCGCCGTGGCCTCGGGGAACGACGCCTCCGTAGCCATGGCCGAGTACCTGGCCGGGAGCGAGAGTGCCTTCGTGGAAAAGATGAACGCCCGGGCGGCCGAGCTGGGCATGGCTGACACGGTCTTTCAGAACTGCACCGGTCTGCCCGCCCAGGGCCACCACACCTCGGCCTACGACATCGCCCTCATGTCCCGGGAGCTGATCCTGCGCCACCCGGACATCCGCACCTACACCACCATCTGGATGGACACCCTCCGGGACGGAGCCTTCCAGCTGTCCAACACCAACAAGCTCATCCGGTTCTATGACGGGGCCACCGGCCTGAAGACCGGCTCCACCGACGGGGCCCTCTACTGCATCTCGGCCACCGCCGAAAAGGAGGGCATGGAGCTCATCGCCGTGGTCCTGGGCTCCCCCACCTCGGCGGACCGGTTCGAGACTGCCAAGGCCACCCTCAGCTACGGCTTTGCCAACTACGCCCTGGTGACCGCCGCTCCCTCGGAGCCCATCAACCCCGTGGAGGTGGTCCTGGGCAGGGAGACCCAGGTCCAGCCGGTGCTGGCAGAAGGTGCCCAGCTCCTCCTGCCCAAGGGAGACGCCGGGAAGATCACCACCACCGTGGACCTGCCGGACTCCCTCCAGGCTCCAGTGGAGCAGGGCCAGGAGCTGGGGACTCTCACCGTCCTGGTGGACGGCCAGGAGCGGACCAAGCTGACTTTAGTTGCCGAGACCGGGGTGGAGCGTCTGTCCCTGGTGGAGATTTACAAGGGTCTGCTGTGTATCCTGTTCTGCATTGTGTAAGAAAAAGGCTTCCCCAAGTGGGAAGCCTTGACTTTTACCCAGG
>JAFVUT010000278.1 GCA_017502545.1 Ruminiclostridium sp. | reverse complement strand
GTGCCGCCGGGCAGGGTGCTCTTGTGAAGAGCCACGGGGACCAGGTCGCCCTTCTTCACGTTCTGTGCGCCGGTGACGATCTGGACCAGCTCTTCCTGGCCCACGTTCAGCTGGCAGATCCACATATGATCGGAGTTCTCGTGGCGGACGATCTCCTCCACACGGCCAACCACTACGTTGGAGATCTCGGAGCCCTCCACTTCGGTGACTTCGACCTTGGAACCGGAGAGAGTCATATCTTCGGAAAAGTCATGGTCGTTTGCATCAATGCTGACAAACTCGTTCAGCCATTTTCTAGACAGTAACATTGGTTTCTCTCTCCTTTCTTAGAACTGCTCCAGGAAGCGGACGTCGTTTTCAAAGATCAGGCGCAGGTCGGAGATCTTGAAGCGGCGCATAGCCATACGCTCCAGACCCATGCCGAAAGCCCAGCCAGAGTACTCCTCGGAGTCGATGCCGGACATCTCCAGGACCTTGGGGTGGATCATGCCGGCGCCCAGGATCTCGATCCAGCCTTCGCCCTTACAGGTGGGGCAGCCCACGCCGCCGCACTTGTGGCACTGGACGTCCATCTCGCAGGAGGGCTCAGTGAAGGGGAAGTGGTGGGGGCGGAAACGGGTCTTGGTGCCCTCGCCGTAGAGCTGCTCCATGACGGCGGACAGGGTGCCCTTCAGATCGGCCATGGTGATGTTCTTGTCGATGACCATGCCCTCCACCTGGTGGAACATGGGGGAGTGGGTGGCATCCACCTCGTCCTTGCGGTAGACACGGCCGGGAGCCAGGATGCGGATGGGCAGGGGCTTGGTCTCCATGGCGTGGACCTGCATGGGAGAGGTCTGGCTGCGCAGCATCACGCGGCTGTCCTTGTCAAAGTAGAAGGTGTCGGACCAGTCACGGGAGGGGTGGCCCTCTTCTGCGTTCAGACGGTCAAAGTTATAGTAGGCCAGCTCCACTTCGGGGCCGTCCAGAATGGTGAAGCCCATGCCCACGAAGATCTCCTTGATCTCCTCCAGGGCGATGTACATGGGGTGCTGATGGCCCAGCTTTTTCTCCTGGCCGGGGATGGTCACGTCCAGAGCCTCTTCCTTCAGGCGGGCTTCCAGAGCGATCTCCTCGATCTTGGCCTTGCGGGCTTCCAGCTCGGCAGTGATGCGCTCACGGACATCGTTTGCCATCTGGCCGATGACGGGGCGCTCCTCGGCAGACAGCTTGCCCATCTGCTTCAGAACGGCGGTGAGCTCACCCTTCTTGCCCAGGTACTTGACTCGAAGGCTGTCCAGCTCTGCGGCGTCCTGGGTCTCAGCCAGGGCTGCCAGAGCTTCCTGTTTGATTTTTTCCAGTTGTTCCTTCATCTTGCGTTCTCCAATCAGTAAAAATAAAAAAAGCCCATCATCCCACCAACGGGACGAAAGGCATAAAACTTCCGCGGTACCACCCGAATTTCACGCAGAGATTGCGTGCACTTCTTTGTCCGGTAACGGTGGACGGACCGCCGACGCATTTCCTCGTCGAAACTCCGGGGCGAACCAAGCGGCGGCACACACAGGATGGCTTTCAGCCAGTGACCATCCCTCTCTGAGAGGACCGTTGTCGCTATTTTCCCCTTCATCGTTTTTCACAGTGTTACAACTTTACCATAAAAAAGGTTGAAAAGCAAGATGAAAAAAACTATAATGAGGGAAAGAATGATATGTAAAGACATTTTTCAAGACTCTGCCGCGGCGAGCAGAAGGAGGTGCTGTCCATGACGCAGGTGACGGAAGCCTTTGTGAAGGAAAGTCTGCCCGTCCGGGACCGGAACGGTCACAAGGGGACCTTTGGCAAGGTCCATATCCTGGCAGGTTCCGTGGGCTTCACCGGCGCTCCGGCCTTTGCCGCCAACTCCGCCGTCCGCACCGGCTCCGGCCTGGTCTTCCTGTCCGTTCCGGAGAAGATCTGGCCCATCCTGGCGGCCAAGTGCAGCGAGGCCATGCCTTCCCCTGTGCCCGACTTTGACACCCTTCTGGATAAGATGAACACTGCAGACGCCGTTCTCATCGGTCCCGGTCTGGGCCGGATCAGAAAGACGGATATCCGCACCGTTCACCTGGCAGAACAGGTCCTGCCCCCTCTGGTCCTGGATGCCGATGGCATAAATGCGGTGGCAGAGCATATCCATGTTCTGAAGACCAGACGTGACAGGCTCACCGTTCTGACCCCTCACGACGGGGAGTTTCTCCGGCTGACCCAAGGGAAAGAAATTGGACCGGACCGGGAACAGGCGGCGGCATACTTTGCCCGGGAGTATGGCTGCGTTCTGGTCCTCAAAGGCCACCGGACCATCACAGCCTTTCCTGATGGAGAGACCTTCGTCAACACCACCGGAAACCCCGGTATGGCCAAGGGGGGCAGCGGTGACGTGCTGGCGGGGATGATCCTCTCCCTTCTGGGCCAGGGCATCGACCCCAAGCGGGCCGTTCCCTCGGCGGTCTGGCTCCACGGACGAGCCGGGGACCTGGCGGCGGCGGACCTGGGGGAGTACGGCATGACTCCCACCGACCTGCTGGAGCGGATCCCCCACGCCATCCAGGGCGTTATGGAATGAGGCCTCATCAAATGTGAGGAGGAACCTTCCTTGGGTGCAAAGAAACTTTGCACACGCATGATACCCCTCCTGCTCTGCCTATGCCTCTGCGGATGCGTGGGTGAGAAGGAGGACAACGAACGGACCCTGCAGCTCCGGGCAGATTTCCTGTCCCGTACGGGCTGCTCCGGTACCATGGACCTCACCGCCGACTACGGTCAGCGGGTCTATGAGTACACCGTAGAATTCTCCGAAACCGAAGAGAATGGTCTGGCCATGACCATCACAGCCCCGGCGGAGGTGGCGGGGATCACCGCCCGCATCGCCCAGGGCCAGACCGCTCTGGAGTACGACGGCATTCAGCTGGAGACCGGCCCTCTCAACAGCGACGGACTATCCCCCATGGATGCCCTCCCGGCTTTTTTTGAGGCCATGGAGTCAGGATATATGGCAGAAACCGGCACAGAAATGATCGGAGAGACCGAAGTCCTCCGGATCTGCTGCCGGGACCCGGAACTGGACCCCGGTCAGGGTCTGGAACGGGTACTATGGTTTGACAAAGCACAGAAAACCCTGCTGCAGGGAGAGATACGCAGCGACGGGTCCACGGTGATCCGGTGTGAGTTTTCTGCCTTTAACTTGCATCAAGCAACATAAATAGAAAGGATCGTGTCACAAATGAGAGCAGAAATGAAGAGAACCTGGGCGGAAGTGTCCATGGACCGACTGGCACACAACTACCACAACCTCCGCGCTCTGGCCCCCTATGGGACCAAGTTCCTGGGTCTGGTCAAGGCAGACGCCTACGGCCACGGCGCTGTGCCTGTGGGCAAGAAGCTGGAGGAGCTGGGGGCTGACTATCTGGGCGTTGCCTGCCTGGACGAGGCCATCGAGCTCCGGGAAGCCGGCATCCAGTGCCCCATTATGATCCTGGGCTGCACCCCCACCATCTATGGTTCCGATCTGGTGAAGTACAACATCACCCAGGCCTGCTATGACCTCCAGTGCGCCAAGGAGCTGTCTGCCGAGGCGGTCAAGGCCGGCGGCGAGATCACCATCCACATCCAGTGCGACACCGGC
>JAFVUT010000277.1 GCA_017502545.1 Ruminiclostridium sp. | reverse complement strand
GGCAGAGCGGTACGGCTTCCGGTTCCTGGGGGGTCACCCCATGGCCGGCACCCACAACTCCGGCTTCAAGTACAGCCGGGAGGACCTCTTTGACGGGGCCCCCATGGTCCTGTGCCCCCCCAACTTTTTCGATATCCGCCTGCTGGACGAGGCCAAGAAGATGCTGGCCCCCGTGGGCTTCGGCCGGGTGTCCATCACCAACGCCGCCGACCACGACAAGCGCATCGCCTTCACCTCCCAGCTGGCCCATGTGGTGTCCAACGCCTATGTGAAGAGTCCCTCTGCCCGGGAGCACGCGGGCTTCTCTGCCGGAAGCTACCGGGATCTGACCCGGGTGGCCTGGCTGAATCCCGATATGTGGGCCGAGCTCTTCCTGGAAAACAAGGAGAATATGCTCTTTGAGCTGGACACCATCATTGAAAACCTCACCGCATACAAGAGGGCCATTGAACAGGAAAACTTTGCCGGCCTCCGCCAGCTCCTGGAGGACGGCCGCCGCATCAAGGAGGAGGTGGACGGACATTGACCACCATTCAAGTGAAGGCCTCCCGGGCCTATGAGGTGAAGATCGGCCGGGGGCTCCTGTCCTCTCTGGGGACTGAGGCCGCCGGACTGGTGACGGGCCGGTCGGCCGCCATCGTGTCCGACACCAATGTGGCCCCTCTCTATCTGGACCGGGTGAAAACCAGTCTGACCGAGGCGGGCTTCCGGACCTGTGAATTTGTGTTTCCTGCGGGAGAATCCTCGAAAAATGGAGAGACTTATTTAAACCTGCTGGAGTTTCTGGCGGAAAACCAGATCACCCGCACCGACACCCTGGTTGCCCTGGGGGGCGGCGTGGTGGGGGACCTCACCGGCTTTGCCGCCGCCACCTTCCTGCGGGGGGTGGATTTCCTCCAACTCCCTACCACCCTGCTGGCGGCTGTGGATGCCTCCGTGGGGGGCAAGACCGCCATCGACCTGAAAAACGGCAAGAACCTGGCGGGGGCCTTCTACCAGCCCCGTCTGGTCCTCTGCGATCTGGACACCCTGGACACCCTGCCGGACGATATCTTTGCCGATGGCTGTGCCGAGGTCATCAAGTACGGCATGATCGGGGACCGGGATCTGCTGGACCTGCTGGCCCGGAAGCACTTCCGAAAAGACCCCGAGGAAGTGGTGGCCCGGTGCATCGCCATGAAGCGGGATCTGGTGGAGGAAGACGAGTTTGACACCGGTGCCCGCCAGCTTCTCAATCTGGGCCACACCGTGGGCCATGGCATTGAGGCCTGCAGCGGCTACGGCATCTCCCACGGAAAAGCCGTGGCGGTGGGCATGACCATCCTCACCCGAGCTGCCATTGAACAGGGGGTTTGCGAGAAGGAAATCCTCGAAAAATTACAGAAATTGTTGAAACAATACGGCCTGCCGGACCGCACCGGCTATGCCACCGCAGACCTGTATGAAAGGACCCTGTCCGACAAGAAGCGGACCGGTGGGACCATCACCCTGGTGGTCCCCGCCGACTGGGGCAAGAGTGTTCTCCGCAAGATCCCCGTGGAGGACCTGAAAATCTGGATCGAAAAGGGGTTATAAATCATGACCGTTACCATTCAGCCGGGGTCTGCCTCCGGCATCGTGCAGGCCATTGGCTCCAAGTCGGTGGCCCACCGCCAGCTCATCTGCGCCGCCCTGGCGGACAAGCCCACCCACGTGTTCTGTGAGAACCAGTCCCAGGACATTGCCGCCACCGTCCGGTGCCTCCAGAGCCTGGGGGCCTCCATCTGGCATGAGGGCGGGGCCTACCGGGTGGTCCCCATCCACCGGGAGCGGATCCCCCAGCCCTGCACCCTGAACTGCGGGGAGAGTGGCTCCACCCTCCGGTTCCTGGTCCCCGTGGTCTGCGCCCTGGGGGTGACTGCCACCTTCCAGATGGCCGGTCGTCTGGCCCAGCGGCCCATGGAGCCCCTGGCCACCCAGCTGCGGGAGCATGGCTGTACCATCACCCACGACCCGGTGGCCGGTCAGATGGTGGTTTCCGGTCAGCTGAAGTCCGGGACCTTCACCATCCCCGGCAACGTGTCTTCCCAGTTCATCACCGGCCTCCTTTTTGCCCTGCCTCTGCTGGGCGGGGAGAGCTCCCTGGTGGTGGAGGGGGAGCTGGAGTCCAGGGCCTATGTGGACCTGACCCTCAGTGCCCTCCAGACCTTCGGCATCACCCCGCCCCAGTCGGGCGGTGCCTGGACCATCTCGCCTGCCGTCTTCCGGAGCCCCGGCACCCTTCGGGTGGAGGGGGACTGGTCCAACGCCGCCCCCTGGCTCTGCATGGGGGTTTTGGGGGGTGAGGGCGTCACCGTGGAGGGGATGGATCCCAACTCCCTCCAGGGGGACAAGGCGGTCTGTGACATTCTGGCCCGCATGGGCGGCCAGGTCAGGGGGACCACGGCCCGGCCCGGCACTCTGACCCCCACCACCATCGATGCCCGGAACATTCCCGACCTGGTCCCCGTCCTGTCCGCCGTGGCCGCCGCCATTCCCGGCCAGACTCAGGTGACGGGAGCCGCCCGCCTGCGGCTGAAGGAGTCCGACCGACTCACCACCACCGCCCAGACCCTGAACGCCCTGGGTGGGGATGTGGAGGAGACCCAGGAGGGTCTCATCATCCGGGGCAGGGCCAGGCTCGCCGGCGGCACCGTGGATGCTCAGGGGGACCACCGCATCGTCATGCTGGCGGCTGTGGCCTCTGTGGTCTGTGCGGGTCCCGTGACCATCACCGGGGCCGAGGCCATCCGCAAGTCCTACCCCACCTTCTGGGATGACCTGAGAGGGCTGGGGAAGGAAGTAGTGGAGGGGTAAACCGCGACAGGAGCAGGCGAAGCACTTGGCTCTCCCAAAGGGAGAGGCAAGGCTCCTGTGCTTGACAGCGACGTATTCCTCTTTATAATGAAAGATACCAAATCCCATTGAGGTACTTACCATGAGCAGCATCTATCACGGTCAGCTGACCGTTTCCATTTTCGGCCAGTCCCACGCCCCGGCCATCGGGGCCACCGTGGACGGCCTGCCTGCGGGGGAGCGGATCGACCTGGAGGAGCTCCAGGCCTTCCTGGCCCGTCGGGCCCCCGGGACCAACGACTGGTCCACCACCCGGAAGGAGGGGGATGTCCCCGAGTTCCTGTCCGGTCTTGCTGACGGGGTGACCTGCGGGGCACCCCTCACCGCCCTCATCCGCAACACCAATACCCGGAGCAAGGACTACTCCAACCTGAAGGACATCCCCCGGCCCGGCCACGCCGACTATACCGCCCAGGTGAAGTACGGGGGCTTTCAGGACGTAGCCGGCGGGGGACACTTCTCCGGCCGCCTCACTGCGCCCCTGTGTATCGCCGGGGGTATCTGCAAGCAGATCCTGGCCCGAAAGGGCATCCATATCGGCGCCCACATCGCCGCCATCGGCGGGATCCCCGACCGCCCCTTCCACCCGGTGGACCTGGACAGGGAGACCCTTCTGGCCCCTGCCGGAAAGGAGTTCCCCGTCCTGGACGAGGGAGCCGGGGAGTGGATGCGGGATGTGATCGCCCAGGCAAAGTCCCAGCAGGACTCCGTGGGCGGTCTCATCGAGTGCGGGGTCATCGGCCTGCCTGTGGGTCTGGGTGACCCCATGCTGGACGGCATGGAGAACCGCATCGCCCGCCTGATCTTTGCCATCCCTGCCGTAAAGGGGGTGGAGTTCGGGGCAGGCTTCCAGGTGGCCAATATGCGGGGCAGCCAGAACAACGACCCCTTCTATATGGAGGGGGACCGGGTCAAGACCCGCACCAACCACGCCGGCGGCATCCTGGGGGGCATCACCAACGGCATGCCCCTCATCTTCCGGGCAGCTGTGAAGCCCACCCCCTCCATCGGTCGGGAGCAGGACAGCGTGAGTCTGTCCCGAAAGGAGGACACCAAGCTGGTGATCCAGGGCCGACACGACCCCTGCATCGTCCCCCGGGCGGTGCCTGTGGTGGAGGCCGCCGCCGCCATTGCCATTTACGATGCCCTGCTGGAGCAGGAAGGGAGGAAATGATCCATGTCTTTAGCAGATTTGAGAAAAGAGATCGACGCCATCGACGATATCCTGGTCCAGGCCTTTGCCGACCGGATGGACCTGGTGGCCCAGGTGGCCGAGGAAAAGAAAAAAATCAGTAAGCCCGTGCTGGATGCCGGTCGGGAGCGGGACAAGCTGGCGGACATTGCCTCCAAGCTCCCCCCTGAGCTGGAACAGTACGGCTACACCCTGTGGAATATGCTCTTTGAGATCAGCCGCAGCTACCAGAGATCCCTGAACCAGGAGCCCTCCTCCCTGCGGGTGGAGATCGAGAAGGCCATGGAGGCTACCCCGCCCCTCTTCCCCCCTGCTGCCGCTGTGGCCTGCCAGGGCACCGAGGGGGCCTACGCCCAACAGGCCTGTGAAAAGGTCTTCCAGCACCCCCAGATCATGTACTTCGGCAGCTTCGACAGCGTCTTCTCTGCTGTGGAGAACGGCTTCTGCCAGTACGGTGTCCTGCCTCTGGAGAACAGTACCGCAGGCTCCGTCACCCAGATCTATGACCTGATGCGGCAGCACCAGTTCAAGATCGTCCGGGCCACCCGGCTGAAGATCGACCACAACCTGTTAGCAAAAAAAGGCACAAATCTCGAGGATGTGAGGGAGGTTTTCTCCCATCCCCAGGCCATCAGCCAGAGCAGCGCCTTCCTGGAAAAGCTCCGGGCCAAGGGCGTGGTGGTCACCCCCTGTGAGAACACCGCCCTGGCCGCCCAGCGGGTGGCGGAGTCTGACCGGACCGATGTGGCCGCCATCAGCTCCTACCACTGCATGGAGCTCTACGGCCTGGACCGCCTGGCCGCCGACATCCAGGACCAGGGGAACAACTACACCCGGTTCATCGTGATCTCCAAGAACCTGGAGATCTACCCCGGGGCGGACAAGACCAGCCTTATGATGGTGGCCCCCCACCGTCCCGGCTCCCTGTACCAGATCCTGGCCCGGTTCTACACCCTGGGGCTGAACCTCATCAAGCTGGAGAGCCGCCCCCTCCCCAACCGGGACTTTGAATTCATGTTCTACTTCGATCTGGAGACCTCGGTCTATTCCGATGAGTACATCCGGATGATCGACGACCTGGACTCCATCTGCGACGACTTCCAGTATCTGGGCAGCTACAGTGAGGTGATCTGATGAAATGCGGACTGCTGGGAGAGAAGCTGGGTCACAGCTATTCTCCGGAACTTCACGCCTTCTTCGGCGACTATGACTACGAACTCTTTGAGGTGCCCCAGGAAGAGCTGGGGGACTTCCTGCGGACGGGGGACTTCCACGGCCTGAACGTGACCATCCCCTATAAGACCGCCATCATCCCCGTGTGCGACTATCTCACCGAGACCGCCCGGCTCATCGGCAGTGTGAACACCGTGGTCCGTCAGCCTGACGGCTCCCTTCTGGGCCACAACACCGATGCCGCCGGCTTCGAGGGCATGGTCTGGAAGAGCCGCATCCGCATCCTGGGCCGCAAGTGCCTGGTGCTGGGCTCCGGGGGTGCCAGCAAGGCTGTCCAGTATGTGCTGAACAAGCTGGGGGCCAGCCAGGTGGTGGTCATCTCCCGCACCGGGGAGAACAACTACGACAATCTGGAGATCCATGCCGATGCCGACGTCATCATAAACGCCACCCCTGTGGGGATGTATCCGAAAACCAACGGATCTCCGGTGGACCTGCGCCTCTTCCCCCAGTGTGAGGGCGTCCTGGACCTCATCTACAATCCTGCCCGAACTCCCTTAATGCAGCAGGCAGAAAAGTTAAACATCCCCTGCCTGGGCGGCCTGTATATGCTGGTGGAGCAGGCCCGGTGCGCCAGCCAGCTCTTCACCGGTCGGACGGTGCCTGCCATCCGCTCCAAGGAGGCCTACAGCGCCCTGGGCAGCCGCAAGGAGAACCGCATCCTCATCGGGATGCCCGGCTGCGGCAAGTCCACTGTAGGCAAAGAACTGGCCGATTTGCTGGGTCGTCCCTTTGTGGACTGCGATGTGGAGATCGAAAAGGCCCTGGGCATGACCTGCGCCGACTTCATCCTCTCTTCCGGAGAGGCGGCCTTCCGGGCCAAGGAGACCGAGGTCCTGGCCCAGCTGGGCAAGATGTCCGGCCTGGTCATCTCCACCGGTGGTGGGGCTGTGACCCGGTGGGAGAACTATGTCCACCTCCATCAGAACGGTACCATGATCTTCCTGGAGCGGGAGCTGTCCAAGATCCCCAAGAAGGGACGGCCCCTGTCCCTGCGGGGGAACCTCCAGGATATGTACACCGTCCGCCTGCCCATGTACCGCCGATTTGCCGACATCATCGTCCAGAACGACGGGGACCCCGCCGAGGTGGCCAGAAAGGTAGAGGAAGCCTATGAACATTTTAGTGATTAACGGCCCCAACCTGAATATGCTGGGCATCCGGGAGCCCGACCTCTACGGCAGGGCTGACTACGCCGCCCTGGTCCGGCTGGTGGAGGAGACCTGTGCCCGGGAGGGTATCGGGGTGGAGATCTTCCAGTCCAACCACGAGGGGACCATTGTGGACAAGATCCAGGAGGCATTTGGGAAGAAGGACGGCATCGTCATCAACCCCGCCGCCTACACCCACACCAGCATCGCCATCCTGGATGCCCTGAAGGCGGTGTCCCTCCCTGCGGTGGAGGTCCATATCTCCGATGTGTCTAAGCGGGAGGACTTCCGCCAGGTGTCCTATGCGGGGATGGCCTGCGTCAAGACCTTCATGGGTCTGGGTCTGGAGGGGTATCGACAGGCTATCCTGTATCTGAAGGAATACTTAGAAAAACTGTGAAAGTTTTTGAACTTTGAAGGTAAAAAGAGAGACGCCGTCAGGCGTCTCTCTTTTGGTTGAAATAGAATTACAGGTCCTTCATCCGTTCCCGGATGTAGGTCTCCAGGAAGTCCACAGTGCGGTCGATGCCCATGGGGGTGGAGCTGATGGTCAGGTGGTAGTTGGGTGCGTCGCCCCAGCTGCCGGTGCAGTTCTCGTCGTGGTAGGCCCGGCGGCGCTTGTCCTGCTTGACCATATAGTCAGAGGCCTCCCGGAAGGTGAAGTTGTGGCGCTTCATCAGGCGGTTGATGCGGGCATCGGGCTCGCCGCAGATGAAGAGGGACACCAGGCCGGGGTGGTTGCCCAGGGCGGCCTCGGCACAGCGGCCCACCACGATGAAGGAATCTCCTGCCTCGGCCTTCTCCTGGAGCCAGGAGGTCTGGATGGCGAAGACACCGGCCTGCATGGAGTTGTTGAGCATATCGTGGTTCCGGCCACGGATGCTTCGGCCAAAGAAATGGTTGCGGGGGGCCTCTTCGTATTTCCGCAGGGCCTCCTCGTCCAGGTTTTTGTCCCTGGCGATCTCGGTGAGAAGGTTCTTGTCATACAGGGGAAGATCAAAGCGCTGGGCCAGCTTTTCGGCGATCTCGTGGCCGCCGCTGCCGGATTCACGGCCGATGGAAATGATGAGCTGCTTCATGGGGCATCCTCCTTGGTGTGATTTGGACCAATTATGACAGATTCCGTGAGAAAAAGCAATGGAAGGGTCTGGAAGTGCTGGGGGAAACAGCAAAAAGAGGCGCAGTTGCGCCTCGTTTATTCGCTTTGGCTCTGATTATCTTGCTGGACCTCTTCCACGGCGGCCCGAACAGCGGCAATGACGAAAGCGGAAAAGGTGCAGTCTTTATTTTTGATGAGTTCCTCCACCGAAGCGATCAGATCATTGGGAAAGCGAATGGTCTTATTGGTGGTCGGCGGGATGGAAGGGATTTTGAATGCCATAGGGATACACCTCGCAGTACAGATGTCTTGCGTTTAGTGTATCGGGATTCTTTCTGGAAATATGCATTGCAAACGCAATGCGGCTTCGATATACTAAAGCAGAGGTGAACGATATGGCAAATTACAAAGAACTGTATCTGAAATTGTTCCGGGGAACAGAGGCGGCGATTCGATGCCTGATTACAGCGCAGCGGGAATGTGAGGAAGAGTATCTCGCCTCTCCAGAACCGGAACTGAAAGTGCTGGAGCCTGGAGCGTATGTGGAATCGGAGAAGCAGAAACCGCAAGGGATCAAAAAACGAAATATGGTTCTGCTCTTTGTTGCTTTTGCGCTGGCTTTTTGTTTGGGAATGGCGGCTGATCTTGCGCACTTTGTACCTGACCCGGATAAATGTGTGATTTGTGGGGGAGAGGCCTATGATGCACCTTGTTTATTGAATGTTGCAACTGGGAAAATGGACGAGATGCAGGGGAACTTGACCCCGGGGCTATTTCATTTTATTGACTGTGCCGGGATATTTGGTGCGTGGGATTCTGATGCACGGTCCTGCCGTGTCTGCCTTCCCAAAGAGACGGAAAAGATGGATGCGAGGACTTTTTGTAAGGCCTGTAGAGGGTTGATTGAGGAAAACGTTCCGGGTATCTATGCCGTTCTTGATCTGTCGGTTCCGGAAGAACCTGGGATATACCCTGTTGTGGCGGGAGCGACCTATCATATACTGGGCCAGACGGTCCTGATTGAAGATAGGGAAGCGGAGGTTGTCCTTACGGTGTTTCCGACCGAGGTTCCCCTGGAAGAGGCACCCTGGAATGAGATAGAAGGCTGAAAAAGCAGAGCCGAACTTCGGCTCTGCTTTTTTATGATATATCGCTCGGGCGATCTCATTCCCCTCTCCGTCTGCGGATGTACAGATCCAGGAAGTCCACGGTGCCGTCGATCCCCAGAGGGGTGGAGTTGATGGTCAGGTGGTAGTTGGCGGAATCCCCCCAGCGGCCGGAGCAGTTCTCGTCGTGGTAGGCCCGGCGGCGGCGATCCTGCTTGGTCATGTAGTCGGCGGCCTCCCGGGCGGAGAAGTTGTGGCGTTCCATCAGTCGGTGGATGCGGGCGTCGGGGTCGCCGGAGATGAAGATGGAGATCAGGTTGGGGTTGTCAGCCAGGATACTCTCGGCACAGCGGCCCACGATGACGAAGGAATCTCCCCGGTTGGATTTGGTCCGCAGCCGGGCGGTCTGGAGGGCGGTGACCGAGGCCTCCACCGAGTTGCTCACCCCCCGCATACTGCGGCTGAAGAAACGGCTTCTGGGGGCCTCCTCATATTTGCGCAGGGTCTCCTCGTCCAGGTGCCGGTCCTGGGCGATCTCGGTGAGAAGATTATTGTCATAAAAAGGCAGGTCAAAGCGCTGGGCCAGTTTTTCGGCGATCTCGTGGCCGCCGCTGCCGGATTCACGGCCGATGGAAATAATAAGCTGCTGCATACTATGCCCTCCTTCGATTGGTTCAAAAATGATATTTGTATTATGGCAGATGTGAGGACCATTTGCAACCAAAAAACAGGGGATTAGACAAAAAATACCAAATGTACACTTGTCCGGAAAAACGGAGCGTGGGCCAAAAGAAGTCCCCGCCCCCTTCGTTGACGGAAGGAGACGGGGATGGTAAGATGCGGACAGAACGGCTGTTCGATTGATTTAGTCGCTCTTGGTGGGGATGTAGGGGAGGATGGCCCCTGCCACCGCCTGGATGGGCATGGTCTGGAGGTAGATGCGGCCGGGTCCGGTGACCACCGTGTGGAAGATGCCCTCGCCGCCGAAGAACATATTCTTGGCCCCGGGAACGGTGCGGATATCCATGGAGCAGGAGGCGTCCATGGCGGCCAGATAGCCGGTGTCCACCACCATGGACTCCCCGGGGAGGAGGTCGTACTCCACCACGTGGCCGTCGAACTCGGCAAAGACGATGCCGCTGCCGGAGATCTTCTGGAGGATGAAGCCCTCGCCGCCGAAGAAACCGGCGCCGAACTTCTTCTGGAAGTGGACGGAGATGTCTACGGTGGACTCAGCGGCCAGGAAGCCCCGCTTCTGGAGGATCAGCTCCCGGCCGGGGCGGATGTGGAAGGGACGGATGTTGCCCGGGAAGCTGGCGGCAAAGGCGATCATGCCGGGGCCGCCCTGGGCGGTGTAGCGGTTCAGGAAGAGGGATTCCCCGGCAAACATACGGCTCAGGGCCTTGCCAAAGCCGCCGCCGGAGGAGGTCTCCATCTTCATGTTGGGGGACATCCAGCTCATGCTGCCGCGCTCGGTGATCATGGTCTCACCGGCCTGGAGCTCGCAGATGACCACGGGCAGGGGGGTGCCTTCGATTCTGTATTCCATATTCAACGCTCCTTCGTGTATAGATAGAGGGCGGATGCTTCTACCTTTACTATATCAAAAACATAGGGAGCTGGCAAGGATGAGTTATCGGTTGATGAAGACCAGACCCACCAGGCAGATGAGGATCCCCACCACTTTGTTCCAGGTGATGGCCTCCCGGTAGAGGAAGAAGCCCACCAGGATGAGGGCCACGGCCAGGAAGGCGCTCTGGACGATGGAGAGGGTGCTGACGGGCCAGCCCGCCTGATAGGCATAGATGAAGCCCACCTCCAGGCCCACCAGAACAAACCCGAAGAGGACAGGGGCCCAGTTCAGGTGGGTGTACTCCTGAAGGAGATTGCCGTTTTTGTTTAATAAAAAGTAGAGGATACCGGAGGACACTGCGCCCACGGCGTAGGTGACGGTGAGGGACGCCAGGGGATTCATGGCAGAGGGGACGGACTTGGCACAGATCTGGTAGGCCACATTGGCGAGGACCACCAGAGCCACAGGCCAGACATAGGAAAACATGGAAAAACCTCCTTGGGGCGAAAAACAAAAACAGCCAGGCAGTAGCCTGACTGTCGGTAGGTGCTCACCCGTTTATTTGGATGGTGTTATTATAGCCCGGGGAGAGGATTCTGTCAATTTCTTTTCTTTTTTCGGATCAGGGCTTCCATGACCAGGTCCAGCACCAGGAAGACGGCCAGCCGTCCGATCACAAGGATCGGGGTGATCAGGTAGTTGACCGGGGGAAAGACCGGGTCGGTCAGGGCGAAGGGGAGAGGAAGGACCAGCAGGGCGAGGGCCAGTGCGCCGGAATACAGAAGTTTCTGTTTCCGGGAAATGGTACCCGGGCTGGTGACCAGAAGCAGGAGGAGAAGGAGAAAAGCCAGGGCAGACACCGTGAGGAGAATGCCATCGGTGGTGGTCCAGGCCTGGTCCAGCTTTATCCGGGCTTCCAGAAGGGTCATTTCCTCCGGGGAGACCTGACCCTCGGACAGGGGGAAGAACCGGTTCTTGCACCAGAGCAGGACGGAGCTTGCCAGGGTCAGCAGGGAGAGAAGTCCAAAGGTGATCCCGGCGGTGACCTTGATCCGCCGAAGGGCGTTCTGCTGCTTCTCGCTGCCCCAGAGGAGACCCTCCAGGTCGGTGCCGTAGATCTCGGCCAGCTTCATCAGGGTCTCGATGTCCGGGCGGGTCCGGCCGGACTCATAGCTGGACAGGGCCTGTCGGGTCAGACCGATCTGCCCGGCCACCTGTTCCTGGGTGAGGCCGGATGCCTGCCGAAGCTGCCGGAGTCGTTCATGGATGGTCATGGGGGTCACCTCCTTTGGTTTTATCATAGCGAACCACCCGGAAATCGTCAAGCAACGATTTGTTGCGGGGGGATTTCGGACAAAAAACCCGCAGCCGTCATGGCTGCGGGTGAGGATCACGAAGGCTTTTTCCGGAAGGAAACGCCGAACACGCTGAAGATGATGATGGTGATGCCCGCCAGCTGGGTGGCGGTGAAGGAATCCCCCATAATAAGGATGCCCGCCAGAACAGAGATCACTGTGGTGAAGTTGGAGAGGATGAGCGTCCGGCCTGCGCTGAGATGGTTCACGGCGTAGTTGATGAGGAGGAAGGCGCACACCGAGGAGACCACCGCCAGATAGACCACGGATACCCAGAAGGAGGGGGTGGTCAGGGGGGTGCCCCAGGCCGCCGTATCCCATTTGTTTTGGATCAGGGCGATGGCCGTAAAGGCGGTGCAGCCCATGGCGAACATCACGTAGGTCCGCTCAAAGGGGGAGAACCGGTCGGCAATGCTCCGGCTGAGGACGGTGAACAGACAGGCGGAGACCACGGCTCCCAGCAGGAGAAGGAAGCCCTGCATGGAGAAGGTGCCGAAGCCCCCGGTGGTGGTGAGCAGGACACCCAGGACGGAAAGTCCCGCGCAGACCATCTGAAAGGCCGTGCATTTCTCTTTCAGGAAGATGGCTCCGAAGAGGAGGCCCACCACGGGGACCAGACCGATCATCACCCCGGCGAAGAAGGATGTGGTCAGGGCGATGCCGTAGGACTCGCAGATGAAGTAGAGGACCGGCTGGACCAGGCCCATGAGGAGAAGAAGACCCACGGGCTTGCCCTTGAGGCGGACGGACATCCTTCCTGTGAGCAGGAGGAGGTTCAGGACCAGAAAGGCGGTCAGGAACCGGACCGACAGGAGGGTGAAGGGGGTGGTCAGGTCCAGGGCTGTTTTGGAGAAGAGGAAACTGAAACCGAAGATGCTGTAGCCCAGCAGTCCGGCCAGGGTGGCTTTGGTGGTGGATGGCATAGGGGGCTCCTTGAGGGGATCGTGGTGGGAGAGAAGGGAACAGATCAGAGGGAAGGGTTGGATTTTGCTGTGTTCAGGGATGCGATGAGCATACGCCGAATGGCTCCGCAGGAATTCTGCAGGGGCTTATATCGATCCACGGGTATGCACCCGGTTTCAAAAAGCAATTCCAACCAATATTCCGTTTCATAACATTCCTTTTGGGCAATTTCCAGCTTGGAAATAAAGTCCCTGGTGCCTTGTGCATACTGGGCTTCGTGGAGATTGGCTCCAATGGAGGTGCCGGAGCGCAGCAGCTGATTGGCCAAGACGGTCTCTCGGTGCGTTGTTTTGATCTCGCGGCACAGGAAAACGATTTCCTTCGCAAAGGATTTCGATTTGTCACGCAGTGGGCTGGAAGACATATGTATCACCTCATAAAGGAAGGATAGAGAACGCGGGACGCTTTTTCGTGATATTCCGACTTCGTCGGAGTGATATTTTCGCAAAGCGAAAGTGATAGGAAAGCCGGAGGCTTTCGTGATATTATATTCGCCCAATAAACTGGCGGAGCCAATATCACTCGGCGAAAGCCGAATAACACTGCGGCGCAATATCACTCGCCGTAAGGCGAATATAACTGAAAAAACCGATTGCGGAGCAATCGGTTTTTTCTGGTGGAGGAGGGTGGATTCGAACCACCGAAGTCGTCGACAACAGATTTACAGTCTGCCCCCTTTGGCCACTCGGGAACTCCTCCATATTTAATTGGAGCTGGTGGACGGACTCGAACCCCCGACCTGCTGATTACAAATCAGCTGCTCTACCAACTGAGCTACACCAGCGCGTCGGATGCGTGTCGTTCACAGCGAAGTTAACTATATCAGACAGGCCCCGTTTTGTCAACACCTTTTTTCAAAAAAAGGAGAATTTTTTCTGAGACCCTATTTTTACCCCTTTCGGGACATCCAGCAGGACCGTCCTGTCTTTTTTTGCGCCCGATGCGGGCAGGAACAGTATACCTACGATCCCCCGGCGGAACAGGGTCTGTGCCCCATCTGCCGGGAACGAGACCATTCACGAGAGGAGGATGCTATGACCATGAAGGAGATGGCCCCCCTGTGCCGAAAACAGGCCAAAGCCCTGCGGGCGCACATCCGGCAGCTGCGGGAAGAACGGCAGGCTGTCCGGACCGACGAAGCCCGGGAAGAGCTGTCAGAACGGATCCTGGTCCTCTACCCCATTGCCCGGGAGATGGAGGAGCTGGCCGACCATATGGAACACTACTACGACAGGGGGTACTGCCGCAATGAGAAATATACAATATAATAACAGGGACGACCGGGCCGCGCTGGCCGTCTTTGCCCAGGCCATGGCCGGGGACAACGGGGATCGTCTGGCCCAGCTTCAGGCCTGCCTGGGCAGGGCCCTCCGGGAGGATGTGACCCCCCGCCAGCAGCAGGTCCTTTTCCTCTACTACGTCCAGGGGCTGAATATGCGCCAGATCGCCGAGGCCCTGGGGGTGGAGCGGAGCACGGTCTCCCGGACCCTGAAGCGGGGAGAGGAACGGATCCGCCGTCGGATACGGTACAACGGCGGAGATCTCCTGGATGCCCAAACGGGGCGGAGAAGTCGCCATTGACAATCGGGCCCGGGCGTAGTTTAATAGAGTCAACTACTATGGAATACGAAGGAGGAACTGCCATGCGAGAAAACAGGATCCTGTCCCTGCTGGAGCGGGGAGACTGGGGAGAGGACACCCCTCTCATAGATGGCCTGAAGGCCTGGCGGTTCTATCCTCTGCTTCTGGAGACCTACCGGACCATGGACGAGGACGCCCTGTACAAGAGCCGGGTCCACGGCAGCGGCCACATCCACCGGGTCCTGCTCTTTGCCGCCCTCATCGCCTGGAAGGAGGCGCTGGAAGAGGAGGATGTGCGCCAGTACTTCCGCGCCGCCTGCTATCACGACGTGGGCCGGACCTTTGACGGCTTCGACCTCTACCACGGGGCCCGGTCTGCCCTCCGGCTGGAGGAACTCACGGGCAAGACCGGGGAACGGCTGGTGGAGCTCCAGGCGGCGGTCACCGCCCATGCCCATCCGGATTCTGACATGGAGTCCATCCTGAAGTCCTTCCAGCCGGAGGACTATCCCCGGACGGTGGAGCTCACCTGTCTGCTGAAGGATGCGGACAATCTGGACCGGGTGCGGCTGAAGGACCTGGATGCCAAATTCATGCGCCATGAGGCGGCCAAGGACCTGGTGCCCTTTGCCTGGCGGCTGCTGGATCTGGACCAGGCCTGGAAGCATAGAGATCACCTTGAAGATTAAGTTTTGGTATGTCCTCTGTGCTTGTATTGCAGGGAAGGGAAAGGCTCCCCTTGATAGGGGAGCTGGCAGCCGCAGGCTGACTGAGGGGTGCTATCCTGGGATTTGTACTGTCGTATCGGTACGACGGCATGCCCTTTGACCCCGCACCTCTCCGCCCCTTCGGGGCACCTCCCCTCACAGGGGAGGCAGAGGGGTTCCGAGCAACCATTTTTTTCGACAGGCTAAAAGGACGGCGTGAGCCGTCCTTTTTCTTTGGCCGAAAAGCAGAGTTGGTCCGGATTCCCGGCGAAGGGGGCCGTTCCGGGCAGTTTTCTGGAGAAAGGCTCCCCGTTTCCCCATCCACCCTCCGACAACCTTTTTTTCCGCCGGTACGTATAATCGGAACACAACGAGCATATACCAACTGGTTAAGGAAATGGGAGGGATCTCTATGGCAACCAAAGAAAAGACAGGGGGAAAGCTCCTGAGCGATCCCCGGGGGGATTCGGTCCGTCTCTCCCGCAGGGCCTTTCTTCGCAGGCTGGAGACGGCGGTGGGCTTCCTGCTGGGAGGGGTCCTGGCCGGGGCGGAGATCTTTGGCCTCTACACCCCCTTTGGGGTGGCGGCGGTGGCGGCCTCCGGGTCGGGCCTCACGGGCTTTTCCGCTCTGGCGGGGGCCTGCCTGGGCTACCTCTGTCTGGAGGGGCTCACCGACGGGATGCGCTATGCCGCTGCTGCCATCCTGACCTATTCCGTGGCTTTTGCCTTTTACGACACCCGCATCTACCAAAAGAGTTGGTTTATGCCGGCCATCGCCGCCCTCCTCAGCGCCGCCACGGGCATCGTCTGCCGGGCGGGAGAGGGCTGGTACGGGGAGGACCTGGTCTTTTTCGTCACGGAGGTCCTGCTTACCGGCGGGGCGGCCTGGTGTTATGCCATCCTCTTTGACCAGTGGCCCCAGACCCTGGAAGGGCTGGACCACCTGTCCCCCAAGCAGGGGGCGGGGGTGCTGATGCTGGCAGGGACCATCCTCATGGCCCTGGGCCGGGTGGAGATCCTGGGGACCTTCTCCATGGGCCGCCTCCTGGCGGGGGTGTGTATCCTCCTGGCTGCCCGCCGGGGGGTGGGAGAAGGGGTCCTGGTGGGAGCCTGCAGCGGGGTGGCCCTGGACCTGGCCGTCGGGGATGACCCGGTGTGCAGCATGATCTACACCCTGGCGGGTCTGGCCTGCGGCCTGTGCTGGCCCCGGCGGAAGGCCGCGGCGGGGGGTGTCTATATCCTGGCAGTCACGGTGGGGGCCCTGTGGACCTGGAGCGGGGGACTGGGCCTGGGGATGCCCACCGAGGCAGTCCTGGGGACGATTCTTTTCCTCTTCCTCCCCTGGGGGCGGGAAAAGCCCCGGGAACGGGGGAAGTCCATCGTGTCCCTGGGGGCCGGGGAGGTGGACCACACCCGCCAGCGGGTGGCCCGGCGGATGGAGGAGATGGCCGGGGCCATCCACGCCCTCTCCGACAGCGTGAGAGAGACCCTCCGCCCTCAGGAGGTCAACCCCCAGGACCCCTCCGAAATATTTACCCGGACGGCCGACCGGGTCTGCCTGAACTGCGTCCTCCGGGGGAACTGCTGGCAGAAGGACTATGAGGACACCCGAGGGGCCTGCAACGATGCAACCCGGCCCATGCTGGACCGGGGACGTGCCCTGGCCACCGACTTCGCCGGGCACTTTTCCAACCGCTGCGTCCGCTTCCCGGAGTTTCTGGGGGAGGTCAACCGCCAGCTTACCGCCTATCTCCGGCGGCGGCAGGCCCTTCGGCGGACCTGGGAGACCCGGCAGGCCCTGTGCAGTCAGTATGAGCGGCTGGACCAGTTCATGGCCCGGGCGGCCACCCAGCTCTCGGCCGAGCTCACCCCCGACCTGCCCCGGCAGGAGCGGCTGAACGCCTTCCTGGACCGCATGAACCTGGGACCGGGGCTGGTGTACTACGACCAGGGGGGACGGCTCCGGGCGGAGACCCCCTTCTCTGAGGAGCTGGAGACCAAAGCCCTCCGCCGTCAGCTGGGGGAGATCCTGGGCACGCCCCTCCGGGAGGGGGAGATCCAGGGGGGGCGGATGGTCTTTCACCAGGCCGAGCCCTTCCGGGCTTCTGCCGCCATTGCGGGGGAGGCCCGGGCCGGTGAGCCGGTCAGCGGAGACACGGGCAACTGGTTCCGCCGGGAGGACGGGGTCCTCTTCCTCCTCCTGTGCGACGGCATGGGCAGCGGCTATGGGGCCAAGGAGGAGAGCGCCCAGGGAGTCCGACTCCTGGAGAACTTCCTCCGGGCGGGGATGGACCCGGACCAGGCGGTGGAGACGGTCTCCTCCACCCTGGCCCTCCGGGGGGATACCGGGGCCAGCACCACCATCGACCTGCTCTCCGTGGACCTGTACACCGGCCGGTGCCGGATGCTCAAGCAGGGGGCGGCCCCCACCTATATCCGCCGGGGGGACAAGATCCGGGTGGCCGGAGGGACCTCCCTCCCTGCCGGACTGGTGACCGGGGATGCTGCCCGGCCCGACAGCCACTCCCTCCGGGGAGAGCCGGGGGACTGGATCCTGCTGGTCACCGACGGCATTCTCTGCGGTCGGGAGGATGGGTGGCTCCAGGAGCTTCTGCTGGGCTACCGGGGGACGGAACCCGGAGAACTGGCCGGGAAGGTCCTGGCGGCCGCCCAGGACCTCTGGGAGGGGGAGGACGATGCCACGGTCATCGCCCTCCGGCTGGAGGAGAACCGCCCCTAAAGGCCTTGCGAAAGGGCCTCTGATATGGTATTCTAACTGCGACTGGTTTCCACACCCGGTCCAACCGGCGGAGCGTTTGCCCGCCGCTGCATGGTTCCGCGCGCCATGTTCTAAATACCAAAATGGAGGCACATTCCCTATGCGCACGAAAACCCAACTGCTGGCCCTCAACGGCATCGTGGGAGGCACCTACGCCGCCCTCACCCTGGCGGCCAGCGCTCTGAACCTGGCCTACGGGCCGGTGCAATTCCGCTTTTCCGAAGCCCTGACCATCCTGCCCTTCCTCTTTCCGGGGACGGCCCCCGGCCTGATCCTGGGGTGCTTTGCCGCCAACCTCCTGAGCCCCTACGGGCCCCTGGATGTGGTCATCGGCACCCTGGCCACCCTCCTGGCCGCCCTGGTGACCCAGTGGACGGACAGGCCCTGGCTGGCCCTTCTGTCCCCGGTGGTCTTCAACGGCATCCTGGTAGGCGGTATGATCGCCTGGTACGAGGTGGGATTCACAGAGACCTTCCTGCCGGTCTTTGGCCTCAACGCTCTGTGGGTGGCTGTTGGCGAGGCTGTGGTGGTCTTCCTGCTGGGGGGACTACTCCTGAAAAAAGCCCCCAGAAACGGCTATCTGCGAAAGTTTATCCCAGAGAAACGGGCTATAAAATCTTAACAAAAAAACGACAGACATCCCTGCGCGGGGGTGCCTGTCGTTTTTGCTTACAGGAGGAGAAACCAGAAGAGGGAGGCCGCCAAAGCCCCGGCCAGAGAGAAGAGGGCGGGGGTGAGGAACCGCCATCGCCTGCTGGGGACGGTCTGCCGCAGGTACTCGTTGGCCACCTGCTGGGCCTGCCGCAGGACCTGTTCCTCCGGGGCCTCCCCCGAGATGGCATCCTCCCGCAGGAGGAAAATGGCCTGCTCAAACTGCTTGGGGTCGGGGGATTTCACCACCACCACCCGCCGGGCCACACCTTTTACCATGGATACCACTCCTTTCCGTTTGGTACAGTATGGCCGGAAGGGAATCCGTTTATACGTAGGGGAAGGCTCCCTCTGACGAGGGAGCTGGCACGGCGCAGCCGTGACTGAGGGAGAGATAACGGAAGTGAAAGGATCGAGCAGACCTTCCCGTCTTGGTATCTCTCCCTCCGCCCCTTTGGGGCACCTCCCTCGTCAGAGGGAGGCTGGGGATCGTGCGGATCTCGCCGTAGTCGTAGGGGTGATTCACGAATCGCCCGAAACGTGGGTCGAGCCCTGCGGGTGGTCGGACCGATGTGGTCATCGGCCCCTACAGGCGTTGATCCTTCCCATGAAAAAGCGGACTGCTCATGCAGTCCGCTTTTCTTATAAATCGTTGTGATATAAGGCCCGCTTCCGGCTGGCCAGGTAGTTCAGGTTCTCCAGGGGGAACTTCCGCAGGGACATGTCCACGGTGAAGTAGAGCTGGGTCTCCTCCTGGGTGTCGGCCTCGGCCAGGAACTTGCCGGTGGGGTCGTAGGCGCAGCTCTGACCGCAGTAGTGGAACCGCTTCTCGTGGCCCACGTAGTTGCAGTACAGAGTGGGGATCATGTTCTCCATGGCCCGGGCCCGCATATACACGGCGTGGTAGTCCTCAAAGGGGAACATATTGGCGCCGCACATACAGATGATCTCCGCCCCGTCCAGAGCCAGGGAGCGGGCGGTCTCGGGGAACTCGCCGTCGTAGCACACCAGCAGGCCCATGCGGCCGAAGGAGGTGTCAAAGGCCCGGTGGGACTGGGCATCGCCGGGGTCAAACATCTTTTCCTCGCCGCCGAACATATGGGTCTTGTGGGCGGCTCCCTTGATGGTGCCGTCCCGGTCGATCATGACCACGGAGTTGTGGGGCTTTCCGTTGGGGTCGGTGATGGTGGGCAGGCCCACCACCACGCCCATGGCATACTCCTTTGCCTTGGCCTTCAGGACGGCCAGGGCCTGGCCGGTCTCCAGGTCCTCGGCCAGCTCCCGGAGCTTGTCCTTGACGAAGTAGCCGGTGAGGAACATCTCGGGCAGGAGGATCAGGTCCACCCCTTTGGCGTGGGCTTCCTCCATCCAGGCCAGGGCACGATTCAGGTTGGCCTCCTTGTCATAGGGCAGGGAGGTGGTCTGGACGATGCAGGCGTTGAAAGCAGACATGGAATTACTCCTCTTAGAAAGATCAGCCTTCTCCCTGGGGAGAAGGTGCCCCCGCAGGGGGCGGATGAGGG